>DRKK01000221.1 GCA_011051815.1 Sphingomonadales bacterium
TTCTGTTCAAATGTGGTCAGCAATTCACTCTTTTGAAACCCGTCTTCAATCAGATCAGTCATTTCAGAAATAATGATTTTAAGAGCAGATTTCGGCGGGCTTAGTTTAAGCTTATGCCGATGTCGCAAACCCTGTTCAATATCTTTAAACATCTTTGGCAAGGCACCAAGCCTCTTGATATAATTATCCGCATCTTCAAGGGAGTGAACCTCATGGAAATTAACCAACAAGTTAAAGGTCTCAACTGGCGCGCCGTCATGGTGACAAACGGGATAGGCATAATATTTAAAATCCCCCCCCGCCAATCCAGCCCACGGCTCAAAGGGTAGATATTGCAGGAAGAACTCAAAAACCTGATATGACAATTTCTCTGCGTCGGTCAGTCTGTCAAAATCATAGTGCCTATGTTGCGCATAAACCTCCTCTAGCGCCTGTTGTCGAAGGCGTAGGCCTTCCTGTGAATAATCATTTAATTTTCCACCAAGGTCTGAAAACTCTTGTAGATTGGACAGCCCCATTACGCTGATAACTTCCGGCGTCATGCGGAAAAATTTCACAAAGGCCTTATCGGCAAATTTTTCATAAGCGATTTTCATTACGCTTTTCCAAAGGGTTTAACATCTATTACGGTACGCCTTAAAAACATCATCTCATCAGCCATTGCCGTTGCCATATTATCCGTGGACCAGTTGGTATGCCCTTCGCCGGACACCATATTGAGCAACGCTGGCCGGCCCTGTGGGTTGTGATTTTGTAACGCGGCTATGAATTTCCATGACTGCACAGGCGGTGCAGTATGGGCTTCCCGGGCAGGCACAGTCATTACGGCAGGATAATCAACATCATTTCTGACATTTTGCACAGGGGAATATTTCAAAACAGTGTCCAGAACATCAGGGTCATGGGTAAGATCACCATATTCCTTACATAAAACCTCTGCTCCCGCATGTTGCACCATCTGAATAAGGTCAAGCAGCGGTACTTCTGCAATGGCCGCCGCCCATTTTTCCGGATAGAGTACCACAGACGCCCCGACCAAAAGACCCCCGTTACTAAGGCCGCGTATGGCCAGATGATCGCGGTCGGTTATCCCTTCACTGGTCAAATAATCCGCCGCTGCCCTGAAGTCGTTGAAACTGACATTACGCTTTATACCTCTTGCCGCCTCATGCCAGTCCTTGCCATATTCTCCACCGCCGCGAATATTAGCCAATGCATAAGTCCCCCCCATATTAAGCCATAATATAACATCAGGATTAAATACCGGAGTTATCGCCTGGTCAAACCCCCCATAGCCATATAACAAGACGGGCTTTGGTTCGCAGCGGTCATCAATATCCCTGCCAATCAGATACAAGGGTATTTTCTGACCATCATCCGCTTGATAAAATACCTGTTGCACCTCAATATCTTTTAAGTCGTCTTGCAGTTTGAAGTTAACCAACGGCTTTTTTTCTTCATTCCCCATATCCATCTGAAACAGGGATAATGGTTCCAGAAATGAAGTTATGGAGAGAATATACTGACTGCCTGAACAGGGCCGCAGACCAATAACCGTCGCAGGGCCACCCAAAGGCACCTCCCCCACCTCCTGCCCCTCAAGGTCAAATATAACCACCCGATGTTTGGCGTCACACATATATGTCACCAACAGCCTGTCCCCACAAAGGCAGCATCGGTTATCCAAAACCCCCGGAAAAGACTTCGCAATGGACAAGGCTTGCGGGGCAATGATTTCTCGCCAGTTTTCCCTGGCCGGTGCCGCCAATGGAATTGACAAAATTCTGCCTTTCTCTGCGTCCCATGTGGTGCTGAGGTATAATTGTCCGCCAGACACCCCGACAACAGAGAAATCAGCCTCATAATCTTCAAACAAGACCTGAACCGGATCATCATGATCGGGAGACATAAGCCACAAGCCCGCCGCCAGATGTCGGTATGAATAGCGCATCACGAGAATTTTATCACCCCCCGGGATAACCCACGGCATGATAGCCAGATAGTCTGCCTGTTCCGCCTCCGTCAGTTCAAGCAAACAAACATCCTTGGTTTCATCACGCCCGAGCGTATGGAAATACAGGCCATCGGCAGTAGGTGATTCACCCAGCAAGCTTCGGAACGCCCCATAATAGAAACCGGAACTATCCGCCTTCCATGAAACAGGTGCAGAAACCAGGCCCGAAATACGGTCGTCTAGCAACTGCTTTTCCTGCATGTCAAAAATACGGAAATCCGATATATCACTGCCATTATGGTTAGTCGCGAATGCAAGATAGCGGCCACAGGGACTTATCTCCAGACAGCCCTCCTGTATGCGCCAACCCGTTTCGACAATATCCGTTTTGGGGTCAATCAGCAACCGGGGTTCCCCCCCCGCCAAAGTCAGCATATATATATTGACCTGCTCGTCTCCGGGGGCCTGCATCGCATAGACACAGCGGTCCCCCGCTATGGCAAGCGCGAAATAATCCGTTTCATAAAGGGGCAATTTTTTAACATAATCTCTTACGGTCTGCCACTCGGCTTTATCCCGGCCAACATAGTCTTCACAGAGCTGATGCTGCTGCACCAGCCAGTCTTCTACTGCGGGATTAGTGGCATCTTCAAGCCA
>DRKK01000222.1 GCA_011051815.1 Sphingomonadales bacterium
TGCGCCGCCACCTCGCGAGCAAAAGTTGGCCCGGATAAGAGAACTAATGGGCTTTTGGGCAGAACCGCTGACACTACCTCATTCATCATCTTGCCGGTGGATTGCTCAATCCCCTTGGCGCAAAGGATGATCGGGGTACTTTCTTTCAGAAAAACTTTCATATCCTGGGCAATGGCCCGCACAAATTGAGCCGGAACCACCATCAGAATAACCTCTGCCGTGGCCACATCGGCGAGATTTCCGGTGGCTTTCAGGGATTCTGGCAAGGTAACATCCGGTAAAAAGTCTTTATTTTCATGGGCTTCATTGATTGACGTCACGACGCCATCTTCCCGCGCCCAGAGCAAAACATCCCGGCCCGCCCGCGCGGCCATTGCCGCCAGAGCCGTGCCCCAGGCCCCGCCGCCAATCACACTGATTTTATTATATATGGTCATAAAAACCCTTTGCTGTCTTTTAATTCTATCACGCCTTGACCCCGGCGCCAATGGCAGGTGGGGCTTCCGGGTCCAATGGCCAGCGCGCCCGGGCCGCTATATCCAAACTGTCAACCAAGCCCAACCGCAACCGTTCCACTCCGACCCAGGCGATCATAGCCCCGTTATCGGTACATAGGCCGGGCGGCGGTACAATCAGGTTAAAATTCTTCCGGGCGCAAAGTTGTTTCAAATGACTTTTCAGAAAGCCATTGGCCGCAACGCCGCCCGCCACCACAAGCATATGGGGGCCGGAGGACTGCTGTTCAAGGTATAGCGCCATGGCCCGGCCCATACGGTCAAGGATACTGTCGCATAAGGCCCGCTGGAAACTGGCCGCAAGGTCATACATATCCTGCTGCGTTATCTTGCCCCCGATTTTTTCCACTGCGCGGCGCACCGCTGTTTTCAGGCCAGAAAAGGAAAAATCACACCCCGCGCGGCCTTTCAGGGGCCGGGGCAGATCAAAGCGGGTTTCATCGCCGGCTTTGGCCGCTGCCTCCACCGCCGGACCACCGGGATAGCCAAGGCCCAAAATCTTTGCTGTCTTGTCAAAGGCCTCCCCCGCCGCATCATCAATGGTGGTGCCAAGACGTTGGTAATCCCCAACCCCCCTGACCACCAGAATCTGACAATGGCCGCCGGACACCAACAGCAACAGATAGGGAAATTCAATTTGATCGGTCATTCTGGCGGTCAGGGCATGGCCCTCCAGATGATTAACCCCCATGAAGGGAATATCCCGCGCCGCCGCGATGGCTTTACCGGTCATCATGCCGACCATAACGCCGCCAATAAGTCCGGGGCCAGAGGTCGCCGCCACCGCCGACAGATCATCAAAATCGCATTTGGCCTCATCCAGAGCCTGCTGGATCAGGCGGTCCATATGGGTGATATGGGACCGGGCGGCAATTTCCGGCACCACCCCGCCGTAGGGTTTATGTTCCTCAATCTGGGACAGAACCACATTGGATAATATGTCACCCGCGCCGGTGACCACCGCCGCCGCCGTTTCGTCGCAACTGCTCTCAAGACCCAAAAGCCGTATATTTTTAAGCGTGTCCTGCATTATTTATGGCATCGCTGTTAAATTTATTCTACAAAGATTCATCTCTCATAGAATATATATAAGGCCATTGCCCGTGCAAGACACCAAAAAAAATGAAATTAAAATCCGGATCGGCACAAGGGGCAGCCAACTGGCACTGGCGCAGGCCCATGAAGTACGGGACCGCCTGTGTGCCGCCCACGATACTTTGACCCCGGAGACTATTGAAATTATCGTCATGTCCACGCGCGGCGATCGCATTTTAGACCGGCCCCTGTCCGAAATTGGCGGCAAGGGGCTTTTTACCGAGGAAATCGAAGCGGCCTTATTAGGCGGTCAGATCGACATTGCCGTTCATTCCCTGAAAGACATGCCCACCAGCCTGCCGGCGGGGCTTGAGCTATGCTGTTATCTGGAGCGGGAAGATGCCAGAGATGCCTTTATCTCCGCCAAAGCCCACAGCCTGATGGACCTGCCCGCCGGGTCCCTGATTGGTAGTGCGTCTTTGCGCAGACAAGCCCAGACATTGGCTCTGCGTCCTGACGTCAAAGTAGAGAGCTTTCGCGGTAATGTGCAGTCGCGCCTGAAAAAGCTGGATCAGGATGTTGTGGACGCCACCTATCTGGCCATGGCCGGGCTGAACCGCCTGGGTCTGACCGACAGCCGGATACATCCCATGGACATCACCCATTTCCTGCCCGCCGTGGCGCAAGGGGCCATCTGTATTGAAATCGCCAGCCATAATGAGGTTGCCCGGAATTATATGCAGCCCCTAAACCACCCGGATACGGAAGTTTGCGTACGGGCCGAACGGGCCATGCTGAAAATTCTTGATGGTTCCTGCCGCACCCCCATCGCCGGGCATGCCACCATAAAGGGGGGGCAGATCACACTGGAAGGCCGGATCTATCTGCCCGATGGCAGTGAAAGCCATGCCATCACCGCCAGCGGCCAAAACCCAGAGGAGCTTGGCACCCATGTGGGCAGCCGTATCCGGGATATGGCCGGGGACGTATTTTTCAAAAAACTGGATGCCGCCCTATAGATGTATTTCCTGCTCACCAGACCGGAAGAAGATTCGCGCAGGCTGGCCAAACAGCTGAAAAGCCTTGGTCATTCGGCTTTTTGCGCGCCCCTGCTGACCATCGAAAATATACCCGCCCCGAAAATTGACCTGAACCCATTTCAGGTCGTACTATTCACCAGCGCCAACGGGGTCCGGGCCTTTGCCCATAACACGGACGATCGGCATATTCCCTGCTATGCGGTCGGCCCCGCCACCGCCGCAGAGGCCAGCGCCATCGGATTTCCGTCGGTTATCACCGCAGGCGGCGATGTGAAAAAGCTGGCGGCTCTTGTGATCAAAGACCTGAAGCCTGAGAAAGGGCCGTTGCTTCATATTTCAGGCCGCGATGTGGCGGGAGACTTATCTAGCCATCTTGAGAAGGCTGGATTCACCCTCACCCGCAAAAAACTCTATCGCGCCATTAAGGCCAAACAGCTGCCCCCTGCCGCGCAGGATTTAATCACATCGGGTCAGATCACCCATGTGGTTTTCTATTCCCCGCGCACGGCAAAATGCTTTGTGGAGATAATCGAGCAGGCCGCTCTACAAGATTTTTTATCTGGAATCACCGCCCTTTGTCTTAGTTCTGCCGTATCAAATGTGATAAACTCTCTTGACTGGTACAGGATCGTCACGGCAGAAAGGCCAGGGCAGGCAGAACTCTTTAAGTTGATTGATATAACCCTGGAGGAAAATCGGGAATGACCGAAAAAAAACCCGCATTGGAAAAAAAGGCACAGGACATCATCTCTGAGCGCAAAGCCAAACAACAGGACAATCCGCAGAAAAAACCCGATGCGCCAAAGGCCGTGAAAAAAACCGGCGGGGCCAATTGGCCGTTGCGTATCCTGTTATGTCTTGTCATTCTGTTAATTGGGGCTGGCAGTACCCTGTATTTCCTGCCCCAATTACAGGCGCGCATACCGGTTTTGGCTGAATGGACAGGCACGGCGGCACCGGATAACAGCCCGCTTATCCAAAAACTTGCCACGCTTGAAAGCCGCCTTGATGATCAGGAAAATGAGATTCAAGCTTTAAAAGCCATGCCCAAAGTGGACACCCAACCCGACCCGGCCATTTTGACCGCCATAGAGGACCGTCTGGATAGCCTTGAACAGGCCAGATTACAGATGAAAAAGGTGGAACAGGATATGTCCCAATCCGCCCGCATTGATATGCTGTTGAGCCGTATGGGGCAGCTGGAAGCCTCCTTCGTGCCCCTCAGCAAAGGCCTGATACAGGCACAGGAAGCCCGGCTTGAACGGTCACAGCTGGCCGATAACCTCACCGCACAAAATGAAAAACTGGATCAGATTGACAACAGGCTCAGCAAGGTAGAAGGCTTTGCCGCCCGGGATACCAGCGGCGCATTATTGGCCTTTCGCATTGGGGAACTCCGGCGCAAAGTTACCTCCGGCGCGGCTTTTGGCCCGGAAATTGACGCCCTTAAAGCCATGATGGCAGAGGGCTCCCTTGCCATGGACGATCAGATTCAGGCCACCCTCACCTGGCTGGATCAGCATCGGGACGGTGTCATGACGGCAGGCCGGTTGCGCGACCAGTTTAATGACCTGATCCCGGATATGATCCGCGCACGGTCAAATGGCACCGATGACCCCTGGTGGAAACGGGCCTATGACAGCACCCGAAATCTGATCATGGTCCGCAAGACCAAGGACATAGAAGACACGTTGGATGCGGCCATTGCCGGGGCGCGTCAAATGCTGAACCGCTTTGACCTGAAGGCGGCTATTGATCAGCTAAAGCAAATATCCGGCGATATGGGGGACACACTGAATGCCTGGATTTTACAGGCGGAAATATACTTACAGGCCGAAGAGGAACTGGATCAGCTGGAAAGCCTGACCGCCGCCTATTATCTTGATGATACCAAGGACGCCGAACAGGAGACAAGCTCATGATCCGGCTGGCGATATATATCACCCTCGCCATTCTTCTGGCGGTGGGTGCGGTATGGTTTGCCGACCATCCGGGCAATATGATCATTACCTGGCAGGGCTGGGAAATACGCCTGTCGGTGGCGGTCTTTGGACTGCTGGCCCTACTCTATACCTTTTTCTGTTGGTATCTGTTCCGGCTTTACCGCTGGTTCCGGTCCGAAAACCCCCTGACCAGCCCCAAGCGGCAGCAAAGCCGCCGCCAAAAAGGGTTAGCCGAACTGGATAAAGGCTGGGCGGCCCTAGCGGTTCATGACCGGGAAGCCGCCATCCGCCACGGCAAGAAAGCGCTGGGGTTATTACCCGATAATAATGGCCCACGCCGCCTGCTGGTCAAGGCAACCGAAGGTAAAATCCGCCAGAAATATCTGGACCAGCTGAGCAAAGACCCGGATGGTCACCTGCTGGCGATGGCCTGCAAGCTGGATATTGCCCTGTCAGAAGGGGATACCCAAGGCAGCCTGGCCCTGCTGAATGATATACGGGAAAAGCGCCCCAATAATCCATGGATCAGCCAACAATTATTTGATATCCAAACCCGGCTGGGCCAATGGACGGCGGCCGCACAGGAATTAACCAAGCTGGCCAAGGCAAAAGCCATTGACAAGGTGACGGAAAAACATCTGAGCGCCGTCCTTGCCTATAGTCAGGCATTGGAAGCGGACCTTGCCGGGCAGAAGAAGCTGGCCCGTGAACAGGCGGAACTGGCCCTGAA
>DRKK01000223.1 GCA_011051815.1 Sphingomonadales bacterium
CTTCATGGAGGACTTAAAAGCCCTCGCCCGATCCGAGGGGCTGTGGAATCTGTTTCTGCCCCATCTGAAAGAGGGGGAGAGCGGCACCCAGCTGACCAACCTTGAATATGCCCCGCTAGCCGAAATTATGGGCCGGGTCATCTGGGCGCCGGAAGTCTTTAACTGCAACGCCCCAGACACAGGCAATATGGAAATATTCCATATGTTCGGCACCGAGGCCCAGAAAGAACAATGGCTAAACCCCCTGCTGGCGGGTAAAATACGCTCCGCCTTTGCCATGACCGAACCGGATGTCTCCTCCTCTGACGCCACCAATATTCAAACCCTGATTCAGCGGGACGGCGATGATTATGTAATCAATGGCCGCAAATGGTTTATCTCAAACGCCGCCCATCCCAATTGCCGGGTGATGATTCTCATGGGCAAGACCGATCCGGATAATGCGGACCGCCACCGCCAGCAAAGCATGATCATCATCCCCATGGATACGCCGGGCGTGACGGTCGAGCGCAATATCCCCATCATGAGCCACCATTCCCCCGAAGGTCATTGTGAAATCACCTTCCGCGATGTAAGAGTTCCCGCCAGCAATCTTCTGGGCGGGGAAGGCGAAGGTTTTATGATGGCGCAGGCACGGCTTGGCCCGGGCCGCATCCATCATTGCATGCGCTCCATCGGACAATCCGAGCTTGCTCTTGACCTGATGGTGGAACGGGCGCAGGAGCGCAAAGCCTTTGGCAAATATCTGCACCAGCACGGCGCGGTTAGCGAATGGATTGCGCGGTCCCGCATGGAAATTGATCAGGCGCGCCTGTTCGTCCTGAAAACTGCCGATATGATTGACAAGGTCGGGGCCAAGGGGGCGCGGAAAGAAATCTCCATGATCAAGGCCATCATCCCGAAAATGCAGACCACCATCGCCGACCGGGCCATGCAGGTCTTTGGCGCCATGGGCATTTCGCCGGACACGCCGCTGGCTGACATCTGGACATGGGGCCGCGCGTTACGCTTTGCCGATGGGCCGGATGAGGTTCACCTGCGCAGTATTGCCCGCATGGAAATCCGCGAAGCCCAGAATAAACCCGGTTTCACCCTGCCCTATCTGACCCCGCCCCTGCGGGATGAAAAATAAGGAATATGCCAATGACTGATCTTTTTAGCCTGAGCGGCAAAATCGCCCTCGTCACCGGGGCCTCCAGCGGCCTTGGTAACCATTTTGCCAAAACCTTGGCCAAGGCCGGGGCCAAAGTGGTCGTTGCGGCCCGCAGGCGGGACAAGCTGGACAAGCTGGTCCGGGAGATTACCGAGGATGGCGGCGAGGTCATGGCCGTAACCATGGATGTGACCGATCTGGGCAGCATCCGCGCCGCCTATGACATGGCCGAAAAGCAAATGGGGCTGGTGGACATAATTCTCAATAACGCCGGGGTCGCCGATTCCAAAGCCTTTCTGGACATAGACGACGACAGCTGGGACTTCACCATGGATACCAACCTGAAAGGCGTTATGCAGGTGGCGCAGGAAGGCTGTAAAAGGCTGGTGGCGGCGGACAAGGGCGGCGTTGTGATCAATATCTCATCCCTGCTCGGCATGGCCTTTCAAACATTGCAGACCAGCTATGCCACCTCAAAGGCGGCGGTCATCCATATGACACATTGTATGGCATCGGAAATGATGCGCTATAACATCCGGGTCAACAGCATCGCGCCGGGCTATTTCAAGACCGAGATGAATGCGGATTTCTTCGATACGGACCGGGGCAAGGCCTATATCCGCACCATTCCCATCCGCCGCCTGGGACAGCTTGATGAGCTGGACGGGCCGTTGCTTTTGCTGGCCAGTGAGGCCTCCTCCTTCATCAATGGCACGACCCTTGTGGTGGACGGGGGCCATATGGTAAAGTCCTATTGATATGATAGATGAACAAAAACTCAGCCTCTATCTGGAAGAGAAAATTGACGGCTTTAAAGGGCCGTTGACCTTAAAGAAATTTCCCGGCGGGCAATCAAATCCAACCTATTTGATCACCGCCGCATCGGGCAAATATGTCCTGCGCAGCAAACCACCGGGCAAGCTGCTGAAATCCGCCCATGCGGTTGACCGGGAATATGCGGTTACCAAAGCCCTTTTGGGCACCGATGTTCCCGTAGCAACCCCCCATCATCTATGCCAGGACGAGGCCATCATAGGCAGCTGGTTCTATGTGATGGATTATCGGGAAGGCCGCATCTTCTGGGACCCGTCCCTGCCCGACATGACCAAGGAGGGTCGCACCGCCCTCTATCATGAAATGAACCGGGTCCTGAGCGCCATTCATTCAGTGGACCTTGTCAAACAAGGCCTTGGTGATTTCGGCAAGCCCGGAAACTATTACGCGCGTCAGATTGGCCGCTGGACCACACAATATAAGGCGTCCGAGACCGAACATATTGCGCCCATGGAACAGCTTATGGCGTGGGTTGGGGATAATATTCCCCCCGATGATGGCCGGGTCAGCTTGATTCACGGCGATTTCCGGCTGGATAATTTTATCTTTCACCCTGAGAAGCCCGAAATTATTGCCGTTGTGGATTGGGAGCTGTCCACCCTCGGTCATCCGCTGGCCGATCTGGCCTATCAATGTATGCAGTGGCGCATGCCCCACAGCTCCATTGTCAAAGGACTGGACGGATTGGACCGCACGGCCCTCGGTATTCCCACGGAAGAAGCGTATGTTCAGGAATATGCCA
>DRKK01000224.1 GCA_011051815.1 Sphingomonadales bacterium
CATAATTAAAAAAATAACCGTATTTTCGCATTATCCGTAATATTCAGGGGATATTTATGACCGCCAGACTAAAGAAAATCATCCTGAGCATCGCTTTTCTACCCTTGCTCATACCCACCTCCGCACAGGCCTTTGAGGCCGGAAATTTTGACGAGGCCCTCAATAATTTCATTCAACCCTTCACCAGCTTTTATGCAAAATATGTCTTCTACCCCATTGAAATCAATGGACAGGATTTGCCGCTGATCGTTGTATGGTTGGCCGCTGGCAGTATTTTCTGCACCATTTACTTTAAATTTATCAATATCCGAGGCTTTAAAACAGCCCTGAAAATTGTTCGGGGAGATTATTCCAACAAGGATAGTGCGGGCGAGGTCACCCATTTTCAGGCTCTGTCTGCCGCCCTGTCCGGGACCGTCGGTCTGGGGAATATTGGCGGCGTTGCCGTGGCCATCAGCCTTGGTGGTCCGGGGGCAACCGTCTGGATGATCATAGTCGGGCTGTTTGGCATGTCAGCTAAATTTGCCGAATGTACCCTTGGGGTTAAATACCGGGTAGTCCATGAGGATGGCTCCGTATCGGGTGGCCCCATGTATTACCTGAAACAGGGTTTTGCCGAAAAGGGCTGGCCGCGTCTGGGCATGGCTCTGGCGGTGATTTTTTCCGTCTGTTGCGTCTTTGCCTCATTTGGCGGCGGCAATATTTTTCAGATCAGCCAAACCGTGGAACAATTCCAGATCGTCACAGCGGGGCATACAAATTTCTTCTTTGATTATCGCTGGATCTTTGGTCTGGGGATGGCCATTCTTGTGGGTCTGGTCATTATCGGTGGCATCCGGTCTATTGCGAATGTGACGTCCAAACTGGTGCCGATCATGTGCGTCTTCTATCTGATTGCCGCCCTCAGCATCCTGTTGGGCCGCTATGAGCAGATTCCGGAAGCCTTTATGGCCATTATCAACGGCGCCTTCACACCGGAGGCCGGATACGGCGGCCTGATCGGGGTTATGATACAGGGCATGCGCCGGGCAACCTTTTCCAATGAAGCCGGAATCGGTTCCGCCCCTATTGCCCATGCGGCGGTTAAAACCAATGAACCGGCCACCGAGGGTCTGGTCTCCCTGCTGGAGCCATTCATTGATACGGTTGTCGTCTGTACCATGACCGCCCTTGTCATTGTCATTACCGGTGTTTACGAACATGGCAACGGTCTGAGCGGTGTCAAGCTGACCTCTGAGGCCTTCTCATCCGCCTATAGCTGGTTTCCGATTGTTCTGGCCATCGCGGTGTTGCTGTTTGCTTTTTCAACCATGATTACCTGGTCCTATTACGGGATAAAATCCTGGACCTTCCTGTTTGGCAAAAGCAAGAAAGTGGAAACAATCTACAAGCTATTATTCTGTAGTGTCACCGTTATCGGAGCAACCATGTCCCTGACCGAGGTGGTGAACTTCTCCGATGCGGCCAATTTTTCTATGGCAATTCCCAATCTGATCGGGGTCTTTGTTCTGGCCCCCGTTGTTCGCCAATGCCTGATCTCATTCATGGATAAAATCAAGAGCGGCGAAATCAAATCAAACAGGGAGGTTGAAGCCACCGAAAACGCTTAAAAACAGGCATAATTTTGCCATTTTTACACAATAGTAAGATGCAAGATCAAAAATGCTTGAATTCTACCTGTGATTCGTTACAAGTTATCGGGTATTCAGAATTATTACATTTGATAAAAGGATTAAACATGAAACGTATTTTTCTAATGTTGTCAGTCGCCGTAATGGCAGCTGTGTCTCTGTCCAGCACCTCATTTGCCGATGGCGATGCAGTAAAGGGCAAAAAAGTTTTCAAGAAATGTAAGGCCTGCCATACCGTGGATAAAGGCGGTAAAAAATTGGTTGGACCAAACCTGTTCGGCGTGGTTGGGGCCAAAGCCGGTCATATGGAAGGCTATAAATATTCCAAAGCCTTGCTTGCCTCCGGCCTGACTTGGGATGAAGAAACACTGGACACCTGGTTGAAAAAACCCCGCGCTCTGGTCAAGAAAACAAAAATGACTTTTGCCGGCCTTAAAAAAGACAAACAAAGAGCTAATGTCATTGCCTATCTTAAGACACTGAAATAGATTCTTTTAGAATTTTAAAGAAAACACTGGTGTCGCAAGGCTCCGGTGTTTTTTTGTCTTTCGGGGCTAATGTCTTGAATTTTAACCGAAAGGTTATAAATAATAGAGTATGGTATAAACAAGCGCCCACAATGAATGGTAATGAACATGCATAAAAATTCGACGACACATACGATCGCTCTGACGGTTCCCGCAAAATCAGCCAAAACGCTAAAGCGGATATTTATGGCGACTTTTTCGACGCTCGTTATCCTGTTCGCCCTTTTGTGGAGCCAAAATATTTTTGCCGCTGATAAAAAAGCCAAGCTAAATGAAGATCCCGCCATACAGGCAGAGGCCGCTGATTTTATTCAGAATCTGGCCGACAAAGCCTTAGTCAGCCTCAGCCAAAAGGACGTCAGTCTGGCCGATCTGGAAGCCCGTTTCCGGGAAATTCTGGAAGAAGGCTTTGACGTAAAATATATCAGCAAGATTTCTTTGGGCCGTCACCGCAAACAGGCTTCAAAAGATGACCTGAATACCTATTACAGGCTATTTCCGGAATATCTGGTGCGGATCTATACCAGCCGCCTGACAAAGCTCGACACCAAAAAGGTCGACGTCACCAAAGTTCTGCCCAATGGCAAACGGGACATGTATGTGCGCACTATTATTACCGATGGTGAGGACAAGACGTTTGATGTGGACTGGCGCGTACGCCCTCAAAAGACTACTGCCGAGGCCCCGGAAGACCGTCATTATAAAATCATTGATGTGAAGATTGAAGGCATCAGCATGGCGCGCACCCAACGGGACGACTTTGCCTCCCGCATTGCGGAAAGCGGTATGTCAGGATTGATTGCTTTCATGCATGACTTGGTGGATGGTAACGTCATGGTCGCCGATGGCAAAGACGACGCTAAACAAACAACCCGTTAATCAACCAATTGATCCAATGCGTAGCCCTTAAAGCCTTTGGTGGTGGCGAGGGCCACATGGCTGCTGATATTGGCAACCCCCTCCATACAGTCAATTAACTTGTCGTTCAGTTCCAAATAACGGTCCATATCCGGGCAGACAATACGCAGGAAATAATCGAAATTTCCGCTGACCGTATAACATTCAACAATTTCGGGAAAATCATTGATCACCTTTTCAAAGGTCTTAAAATTGGTATTGGTATGGTCATGGAGGCTTACCGTCAGTAAAACCGTCACCGTCCGGCAAATCTTGTTCAGGTTAATCACCGCCATATAGGATTCAAGATAACCCTCATCCTCCAACCGCCTGACACGTTGCAGACATGAACTGGGCGACAGGTTAACCTCGCTGGATAAATCATGGTTGGTGATACGGGCATTATTTTGCAGGATCGAAAGAATCTTCAGATCAATGCGGTCTATAGATCGTTTTTTAGTCATTATGTGATTCTCCGTAGCTTTCACATATACTGGGTCTGTTGATAACTAAGGTCAGGTTTTTGGCGATCCATATTTTATCACTGGCGAGGCACAGAATGCGCCGTAGTGCCATTCACTTCAAGCATTTTGTAACGCTGTCCAGTGATAAAATATGGATCGTCCGCAGGATTTGATCATAAAGGCCCACTTTTACAGCAGTCGTCCTTGAATATACTCGCATGTCCTGCGTTCTCCTGCTTAAAATTGGGCCTTTATGATCAAACCAACAGCCTGACCTTAGTTATCAACAGACCCTAACACATTACTTTTCAATAATTTAAAACTATATATCACAATAATCAAGTTCTCCGCATAATATTCGGTCATTCTTTTGAAATAGAAATTTCATTTTCTCTTTTCCGTGCAAAACTATTCAAAATATACAGAATCATGGTCAAAAAAGGTTTTTTATTACATGAGTCAGAAAATTTCACTGATCGGCGTGCCCAGCGATATAGGTGCCGGGGACCGAGGGGCGACCATGGGGCCGGAAGCCCTGCGCGTGGCGGGCATTGAGCGCGAGCTGACAAAACTCGGGTTTGATGTGACAGACACGGGCAATCTGTTCGGCCCGAAAAATCCGGAGCAACCGCCAAAAAACGGTTATCGTCACCTCAGAGAAAATGTCATCTGGTGCAAGAATATTCAGGATGCGGTATTTGAAGAAATGAACGAGGGACGCCTGCCCGTTATGCTGGGCGGCGATCATGCCATGTCCATCGGCTCCATTGCCGCCGTTGCCCGCTACTGTGCCGAACGCAAGAAAAAGCTCTGCATTATCTGGATTGATGCCCATTCTGATTTTAACACCTGCGACACCAGCCCGTCCGGCAATATTCACGGCATGCCAGTGGCGGTCGCCGCCGGATACGGTCCCAAAGAACTGCTCTCTATCGGTCATGCCATCCCCATGGTGGATGCCGCCAATATCTATCAGGTGGGTATCCGTTCCGTTGATGTGGCCGAAAAACAGCTGGTCACAGATGCGGGCGTTGTCACCTATGACATGCGTTGTATTGACGAGATCGGCATGCGTGAGGCCATGCAACAAATTCTGGACGATGTGGCGGCCAAGGACGCCCATATCCATGTAAGCTTTGATGTGGACAGCCTGGACCCTACCATTGCCCCCGGTGTCGGCACCACCATCCCCGGTGGCCTGACATACCGTGAGGCACAGCTATGCATGGAAATGATCCATGATTCAGGCCGCATGATCTCCCTCGACCTTATGGAAATCAACCCGGCGCTGGACTTTCAAAACAGCACGGCGGAGCTTGCCATAGAACTGACCGTCAGCCTGTTTGGCCGTCAGATTTTCCCGCCCCATCACCATAACCGAAAAAAATAAACCATGACCCACCAACAAGACATTATAGATCAGACCGACCGCCGCAGCGCCCATAACTATAACCCGCTACCGCTGGTATTGGAACGGGGCGAAGGCATTTGGGTGTGGGATACGGACGGCAATAAATATCTGGATTGCCTCAGCGCCTATTCCGCCGTCAATCAGGGCCATTGTCACCCGAAAATCATTGACGCCATGACGGAACAGGCCAAAAAAATCACCCTGACCTCACGAGCCTTTCACAATGATCAGATGGGGCCGTTCCTTGAAAAACTGTGCCAGATGGCCCGCATGGACAAGGCTTTGCCCATGAACACCGGGGCCGAGGCCGTTGAAACCGCCATCAAGGCGGTGCGCAAATGGGGCTATGAGGCCAAAGGCGTTGAAGATAACAAGGCCGAGATTATTGTGGTCAAAGATAATTTTCATGGCCGGACCATTGCCACGGTCAGCATGTCGTCAGAACCGGATTACCGCAAAAACTTCGGCCCCTTCACTCCCGGCTTTATCCTGATCGACTATAACGACCTTGATGCGTTGGAACAGGCCATCACGCCAAACACGGTGGCCCTGATTATGGAACCGGTACAGGGCGAGGCCGGTATTATCATCCCGGATGAGGGTTTCCTGACCAAAGCCCGGAGAATCTGCAAACAAAATAACGTGCTGTTTGTGCTGGATGAAATTCAGACCGGCCTTGGCCGCACAGGCAAGCTGTTCTGTTTTCAGCATGAGGAAAATGCAGCGCCGGATGTCCTGATCGTCGGCAAAGCCCTCAGCGGCGGAGTCTATCCGGTGTCTGCCATTCTGGCCTCCGATGAGATCATGGCCGTCTTCACCCCCGGCATTCACGGCAGCACCTTTGGCGGCAATCCCATGGGCGCCGCCATTGGCCTTGCCGCCCTGAAGGTGATAGAGGATGAGAATCTGGCCGAACGCTCACATATTCTGGGCGACTATCTGATGCGCAAGCTACAGGCCATCCCGACCAATAAAATCACTGACATCCGGGGCCGGGGGCTGTTTATCGGTATCGAATTAAATAAAGACCTTGGCGGTGCGCGGTCCTATTGCGAGGCCCTGATGACCAAGGGGCTGCTGTGCAAAGAAACCCACGACCACGTCATCCGCCTCGCCCCGCCACTGGTAATCGAAAAGGAACATATCGACTGGATGGTTGACCAGATTGCCGAGGTGTTGAAGGCTTAAAACATCCTAAAACGGATTCAAAGTATATCCCTGCTGTTGCAACAGGGCATGGGCGGTCATGGCGGAGAGGGCCATTTTGACATTGGGCAAAAGGTCTCTCTTTTTAATGCCGTGATAGGCCGCTGACTGACCACAAAGATATATCTGAACACCCTTTTCCGTAAGCTCTTTAATGGCGCTGATATTGGCATTGACGGCCCCCTGACGTTTTTTACCATACAGGCCATTTTGCGTCACATCCACGGATGCCCCACCGTGGATGACAATGGCTATTTTGATATTTTCCTGCGGCACACCGGCCTCCACATGCATATTCACAAAGCGGGCCGCCGTCACAAGGTTTCTATTGATTTGTCCGGTTTTACCCGGCTTGCTCACATCAAAAACCACCTTGAATTTAGTATCTTTAAACAGGGGCATATCAGAATCTATAGTAGCGATTTTACCAAAATTCTTAAAAACCGGTCCCGGGTGAAAAGAATTATCATCTGCCCGGGCAACAATGGCTAAACCCATAAAAACCATCAGGCTAAAAATAAAAAGATATGACTTCATAAATATGTATCCCTCTAAAATATTATAATTTATACGTCTCCAGCCACGCTTGGGCCGCATCAAAATTCCCGAATGATTTAATCAGAAAAGGTTTCTTGTTAATATTGGCATATTCATTAACGATTTTTTCTTTAAGCTCATAAAATTTATTGGCGACAATAAGAGCCGCCACCCCGGTTTTAATGCCCGCGGCCATAAAGCTATCATACAGGGCCGCCATATCCTCGTTATAGCCCAATGTATTTTCACTCAGGCGCAAATCAACAAGCACTTTCAAATGGCTTCCCTCATAATCCGCCAAAGCCTCGGCAAAACAATCAAGACAATCTTCCAGCGTCTCTGTCCCGTTAAATTTTATATACAGAAATTCCGTACCCCCCTCATTCAGCCAAACCCATTCATAGA
>DRKK01000225.1 GCA_011051815.1 Sphingomonadales bacterium
ATATAGAGAATCAGGACATTGCGGCCCACCTGCAATGGTATCTGGACTCAGGTGTTGATGAAGTGACCGGTGACGAGACACAGGACTGGTTCGCACTGGCCCCAAAGCGGGAAAATACATCCACCCCCCTCCTCAAAACACCGGTTCTTTCTCCGGAAAATATTGCCCGCGAGGCCACCTTGGCTGTCAGCAGCTGCACCTCTCTGGCTGACTTAAAGCAAGCCATTACCGCTTTCGACGGGTGCAGCCTGAAAAAACTGGCGACCCATACGGTTTTTTCCGATGGCAATCCTGACAGCAAAGTCATGTTGATCGGGGATGCACCAGGGGCCGATGATGACCGCGACGGCATTCCTTTTGCCAGAGAACATGGACAATTGCTGGACAAGATGTTCGACGCCATTGGGTTACAACGGGACAAAGATTTTTATATCACAAATATTCTACCGTGGCGGCCGCCGGGGAACAGGGTCCCCTCTGCGGAAGAAATCACCATTTGCCTGCCCTTTATCAAAAAGCATATAGAATTATTTGACCCTGAATTGATCATTTTACTGGGTGGCGTATCAGCCAACTCTATTCTGGAAACTGAGAGCAGTATTACCCGCCTGCGAGGCAAATGGCACGAGTATGAGGTACAGGACAGAAAAATCCCTGTCTTCCCTCTTTTCCACCCGGCTTATCTCCTTAAACAGCCCAAAGCCAAGGGCGATGCATGGCGCGACCTCCAAAATATCAGGGCCCGGCTTAAGGACATTACCCAATGACCGCATATAAACAATTCATCTTGTTTCTGTTATGCGCCTTATGGCCTTATACCGTCTTTGGAGAAGCAACTGTACAGACTGTTGCCGCCGTGCAGGATATGATCGAACCACCGGAAATAAACCTGACCCCGCTCAGTAACAATGATGTAAAACTTTACAAACGTATTTTTGCTTTGCAGGTAAAGGGGAAATGGAAAAAAGCGGATCGGCTGATCCGGCAGCTGGACGACAAAATATTACTGGGTCATATTTTATATCAGCGTTATATGCATCCGACCGCCTATCGCTCCCGTTACAGTGAGCTGTCCAAGTGGATGCTGGCCTACCCCGATCTGCCCGGTGCCAAGAGGATATATGCTCTGGCCAAAAAGAAAAATGGCGGCAGATCAAGAAAACTCCATAAACCAATTCCCGCCCTTGCCTTCAATTTTCCGGCGGACAAACCCATCCGGACGAAGGCTAAAAAAAATACAGTTACCCTGAGTGCGGATACAATTGACCCCACTGTAGCTATGCCCAAAGCCCGTCTCAAAAAAGCTGACCGAGTTGATGTGTATAAATTAAAGGTCAGGATAAAAAGATACCTGCGCCGACATATGCCGGAACGGGCAGAAAAAAGACTATGGGCCTTTGAACGGCGCGCTCTTTTAACCGCCCCTGAGTTCAATGCCTTATTGGGCAAAGTGGCCGAAGGATATTTCTTTGACAATCAAGATGCCAAGGCTCTGGCGCTCGGTGCGATTGCCGCCGAACAAGCCCGTGACACCATATCACAGCCCGATTGGGTATCAGGATTGGCGGCATGGCGGCTTGGGGATTGCGTGCAGTCCGCCCTGCATTTTGAGAAAGTTGCCAATTCACCTGTTGCCGGCGATTGGACAGCCGCCGCCGGGGCCTTTTGGGCTGCACGCGCTAACCTCGTCTGCCACCAACCGGAAAAAGTTAATCAACTGCTTCACAAGGCGGCCGGTTTTCACCGGACATTCTATGGCCTGATCGCCGCCCGTCAATTGGGCCAACAACCGGACCTGAACTGGACCATACCCGATTTCAACATCGATCATTACAATCTGATCAAAGACCTGAAGAATGTAAAGCGGGCCATTGCCTTGTCCCAAACCGGCGAGGTTATGCTGGCCGATATGGAATTAAGTGATGCCTCACGCCGCGCAGAGGGATACCGCCATGAAGCCCTGCTCGGTCTTGCCGCCAGACTTGGGCTTGCCGGTACTCAGCTTAAAATTGGTAAAATTGAGGAACAGAAACAACGCACGGCGCTGGACAGTACATTATACCCGGTCCCAGACACACAGCCCGAGGGGGGCTTTACCCTAGACCGGGCCTTGATATTTGCTGTCATGCGCCAAGAATCCGAATTTAACAGCTGGGCCAGAAGTCACGCTGGCGCGCGCGGATTAATGCAGGTCATGCCCCGTACGGCGAGCTTTATTTCCCGCGACAGGTCACTGCGCTATGGCAGCCGCATAAAACTGGACGATCCGCGCTATAATATGGCCTTGGGGCAGAGATATATTCAGGATATGCTGGGCAAGGATTATGCTGATGGCAACCTGTTCAAGACCTTAACGGCTTATAACGCCGGACCGGGAAATCTTCGGAAATGGTTGCGCAAAATTAATTTTCAGGACGATCCGCTCCTGTTTATCGAATCCCTGCCCGCCCGGGAAACCCGGAATTATATTGAACGCGTGATTAGTAACTTATGGATTTACCGTATGAGGATGCAACAGGCGACCGCGTCACTGGATTCAGTTGCCATGGGCGGCTGGCCCATGTATAAATCTCAGGACAGTAACCAAGCAAAAAGACAAGAACATGCCTCTCGATAATTCCATTGAATTCCTGCCTCTCAATATCGCAATTTTAACTGTATCTGACACCCGCACAGTTGAAAATGATACTTCCGGCCAAATCCTGGTGGATCGCCTCACCAAGGCCGGCCATAACCTTGCCGCACGGGCCATTGTGCGCGATGAAAAAGAGGAGCTATCTGCCCAACTTAGCACATGGATCAGGGATGAGGCCATTCAGGTTATCATATCCACCGGGGGAACCGGCCTGACAGGCCGTGATATAACGCCGGAAGTGTTTCACAGCCTTTATGACAAAGAGATTGAGGGCTTTGGGGAGATGTTCCGTCTGACCTCCTATAAGGTCATCGGCACCTCTACAGTTCAAAGCCGGGCCACAGGCGGGGTTGCCAATGGTACCTATATGTTTGCCCTTCCCGGTTCAAACGGGGCCTGTAAGGATGGCTGGGACAATATCCTTGGGGAGCAGCTGGATATACGTTTTCGGCCCTGTAATTTTGCCGAGATGATGCCGCGCCTTCTTGAACAGTAAAATTTGTCCTATTCTTTATTAATTAATAACATCATGTCTGTAATTTTCTTAAATGACAGGAAATTCGCAAGTTGTTATCATTCAGGACAGCGGCCTAAAAAACAAAGGCTATATTGATTTAATCGCCCGCAATCATGATGTGAGGCAAATCAATATTAACGACGTTACACATGAAGATGTGGCGAATGTAAAATTAATCATTATTCAGGTTAACCTGATTGATCCCAATTCCATCCTTCCCCTGAAAAGAATAATGGCCATGCCGGAACGGCGCAATATTCCGGCGTTATTCCTGCTACAGGAATTTTCCCGCCGTGAGATTGTACAGGCAACCACCTTGGGAGCCGCCGATTATACCCTTTACCCCTGTCCTAAAGATGACTTTATTCATCTGATCGACACCCTAATCAACAACGAAAAAGGCAAAGCATGGGAGAAGCTTTCCCCGGCACAGGAAGAAGCCCTGAAAGTCAGCCTGAAAGTTGTTGAGAAAACCTTTCATAACGCCTCAAAGGGGCTGGAAGTTTCCCAAGTTGAGGTGAAGGACAGCTGCAACCTTATTATTGAAGCCACGGCAAAAGACGGTCTGACGGACTGGATGAATGCAATCCGTTTTCACCATGATTATACCTATCGGCACAGCATGATGGTCTGTGGTTATCTGGTGTCCTTCGGGATGTTGCTTCAGGTCAGAAAAACGGACCTTCAGAAATTGGCAGTTGGTGGCATGATGCATGATATTGGCAAAGCCATGATCCCGCTCAGTATATTGGACAAGCCATCTGAGCTTACGAATTCAGAACAGAAAACCATAGATAAAC
>DRKK01000226.1 GCA_011051815.1 Sphingomonadales bacterium
ACGGCCGAAATCATCCTCTGGATAAGCGGAAACCTTGTGGATGGACAGGTCGGCGCCGATGAATTCTTCTTCTTCACTGAGCCGGATACCCACAGTTTTCTTGAGCAGGCCATAAACCACAAAGCCAAACAGGCCGCCGATGGCCGCGCCCAGAACGGATCCCACAAGCTGCGATGTGAAGGTAACCCCGCCCATACCCCACAGGCTTTCAAGGCCGAAAATACCCGCTGCGATACCGCCCCATAAGCCGCACAGCCCATGCAAAGGCCAGACACCCAGCACATCATCCACTTTCAGCTTATTCTGCACATAGAGGAAGGCCTTGACGAAGATCACTCCGGCAACGACTCCGGTGACCAATGCGCCCACGGGATGCATGATGTCGGACCCGGCGCAGACCGCCACCAGCCCGGCCAGCGCCCCGTTATGAACAAAGCCCGGATCATTGCGCCCGACGATGGATGCCGCCAGCAGACCGCCGACCATGGCCAGCAAGCTGTTGACCGCCACAAGGCCGCTGGCCCCGGCAACGGCCTGTGCGCTCATCACGTTAAAACCGAACCAGCCGATACATAATATCCACGACCCCAGTGCCAGAAAAGGGATGTTGGACGGCGGGATGCCAACCACGGTGCCATTCTTCCGGTAGTGCCCCTGCCGCGCGCCCAGCAAAATCACCGCCCCCAGCGCCAGCCAGCCGCCCATGGCATGAACCACGATTGACCCGGCAAAATCATGGAAGGGCGCACCGAATGTATCGGTCATCATGTCCTGAAAGCCAAGGCGCGATCCCCAGACCATGCCCTCAAAGAAGGGATAGACCAGCCCGACAAAGATGGCAGAGGCCACCAGTTGGGGGTTGAATTTCGCCCGTTCCGCAATGCCGCCGGAAATAATGGCCGGGACAGCCGCCGCAAAAGTCATCAGGAAGAAGAATTTAACCAGCGTAAAGCCGTTATTGGCAAACTCTTCACCGCCACCACTTATGGTGGCCGCATCGCTCAGGAAACTGACGCCATATGCCACCGTATAGCCGATGAAGAAATAGGCCAATGTGGAGATGGCAAAATCGGTGATAATCTTGACCAGCGCATTGACCTGATTTTTCTTGCGCACGCTGCCCACTTCCAGAAAGGCAAATCCCGCATGCATGGCAAAGACCAGAATGGCCCCGATCAAGACAAAAAATACATCTGAACCACTGCTTAAAGCTTCCATTATTCTCTCCCGTTGGCTGTGTTTGCCTAAGTCTTACTCAAGAAACATGCCAAAGAGGAAATAGTGGGTTTCGGTGGTTTTTAAACCTTGAAATGATTAAATAATAATCGTTGCCAGAATATTTAATAAGCAATTGCACAATATTTAGGCGCACAAAATCCCCCGCCCGAAATACGCCGGGCGGGAGACAATAGGGTTATTATGCGATTTAGGTTGAGGCCTAAATCTTTTGGCCGCCGATACCAAACTCGGGATAGGCTTCCATCCCAAGCTCGGCCAGATCGCCGCCCTTATGTTCGTCTTCCGCACTCATGCGGATGCCAACGGTCATTTTAAGGCCGTACCAGACGATGGTGCTGGTTATGGCCACAAAGGCCCCGATGGCCGCGATGCCGGTAATCTGATGGACCAGGGTAGCCTCGTCATTGGTGAAGACCACCGCCAGCGTACCCCATATGCCGCACACCAGATGGACGGGGATCGCACCGACCACATCATCAATTTTCAACTTGTCCAGCAGCGGCACCACAAAGACCACAAGGGCTCCGCCCACGGCACCGATCAGGATCGCCTGTCCGATGGTGGGGGTCAATGGTTCCGCCGTGATGGAGACCAGTCCGGCCAAGGCACCGTTCAGCACCATAGTCAGGTCAATCTTTTTATAAAGCAGCTTGGTCAGACACAGGGCCATGACAGTACCGCCCGCCGCCGCCATATTGGTATTGGCGAAAATCTGAGACACGGCCACGGCGTCAATGGCACTGCCCAGGGCCAGCTGTGATGCGCCGTTAAAGCCGAACCAGCCCAGCCACAGGATGAAAGTGCCCAAAGTGGCGAGGGTTAGGGATGATCCCGGAATGGGTTTTACCTGTCCGTTCGGGCCGTATTTACCCTTGCGTGCGCCCAGAATGATGGCGCCGGTCAGGGCCGCCCAGCCGCCGACGGAATGAACGATGGTTGATCCGGCAAAGTCGGAAAAGCCCATCACATTGAGCCAGCCAGCGCCCCATGTCCAGGCCCCCTGAATGGGATAAATGATCCCGGTCAGAATAACCACAAAGGCAAAGAAGGGGAACATCTTGATCCGTTCTGCCACCGTGCCGGAAACAATAGACGCCGCCGTGGCCACAAAAACCATCTGGAAGAACCAGTCGGAAGCAGACGAATAGCCGCCGTCCACATTGATGGCTTCATTGGCCGCCGTTTCGCCGGCACCCCACAGGGAAAAGCTACCGATAAAGCCGCCGTCCACACCGGAATACATCAGGTTATAGCCCACCAGATAATAAAGGATCCCGGCGATAGCATAGAGAGCTATGTTTTTCACGCACATGGTGCCCACATTCTTGGTACGCACCAGCCCGGCTTCGAGCATACAAAAACCCGCCGCCATCCACATGACCAGAAAACCACCAATCAGGAACAGCAGGCTGTTCAGGATATAGGCAACTTCCGGGTCCACAGCGGCCTGTGCGGGCGCGGTCGCGACCAAGCTCATAACAGTCCCCATGAGACCAATTGTTAAAATTCGTTTTTTCATCATCTTACTCCTAAAGGGCCTCATCACCCATTTCACCAGTTCTAATTCTCAATGCCTGTTCCAGATCAAACTCAAAGATCTTGCCGTCTCCGAAATCGCCGGTATGGGCAGCGGCCCGCAGGGCTTCGCGCACGGCTTCTACCAGATTATCGGGGATGGCCAGCTCAAGGCGCAGTTTCGGCACAAAGGCGACCTCATATTCAGCGCCCCGGTAAATTTCCGAATGGCCTTTTTGGCGGCCATAGCCTTTGACTTCACTGACCGTAAGCCCCATGACGCCCACATCATTCAGGGCCTCACGGACATCATCAAGCTTGAATGGCTTGATTATTGCGGTAATCATTTTCATTGGTTTTTCCTCTCTTTACCTCATGTAATGGCTATCCCCTTTCAAAAGCTGTGCCACTTTTTAGATCATCAAGTAACCTGTTGAAATATAGGGGTATTTCTGAAAGCAGGCAGAATGGGGTGGTGGGAAAGCTGCGTTTTTATGTCTAAATAATAGTCATAAATTTTTAATGTCTATTATTTAGGCAAATTATTTTATTTGCCGTGGTCTTTTAACCAGCGTAAAAAGGGGCATGATAAAAACAAAGATTCAGAATTTTGATTTGGTGATCTCCGGCGGTGGGGTGGTGGGCATGACGCTGGCCTGCGCACTGGCCAAATATGGGCTTGAGGTGGCGCTGGTGGAATATGGTGATATTGCCAGCAGCCTTAACGATGAATTTGATGGCCGCTCCTATGCCATATCCTACGGTCCCTATGTGATGATGGAAACCCTCGGCCTGTGGGATAGGGTGGGACAGCAGGCCCAGCCGATCAATGAGATTCATATCACCGATGGTTATTCTCCCCTGTTTCTGCATTTTGATGAAAAGGATTTGGGCGATGGGCCGCTGGGTCAGATGGTAGAGGTTCGCCATCTGCGCAAGGGGCTTTTTGACGCCGTGACGGCACAGAAAAATATCACCCTGCTCAGCCCGGATCATATCACCCATGTGGACAGCAACGTCGGGGCCAACCATATAACTCTGCATAGTGGCCGGGAAATATCCTGCGCTCTGCTGATTAGCGCCGAGGGACGGCAGTCGCCGCTCCGGGACAAGATGGGCATCAAGGTCCGCAACTGGGATTATCACCAGACGGGCATTGTCACCACGGTGGCCCATGAAATTGATCACCAGGGCACCGCCTATGAGCGTTTCTACCCCAGCGGCCCCTTTGCGATCCTGCCGCTCCGGGACAAGAGGTCATCCATTGTCTGGTGCGAACCACCGGCACGGGCAAAGACCATCATGGGCCTGTCTGATGCGGGTTTTGATGCGGAGCTTGCCAAGAAATTCGGTAATTTTCTGGGTAAGGTTACCCATATGGGGCAGCGCTGGTCCTATCCGCTGTCGTCCCAACTGGCCGATGATTATGTGGCGGCGCGTTTCTGCCTGATCGGTGATGCGGCCCATGGTATCCATCCCATTGCGGGGCAGGGGTTTAACCTTGGCCTGCGGGATATTGCCGCCCTGACCGAGGTGTTGGTCGAGGCCAAGCGGTTAGGCGGTGATCTGGGGTCTGAGTTGACGTTGGAGCGTTATGTGCGCTGGCGGCGGACTGACAATAACATACTGGCTTTTGGCATGGATGGCCTGACCCGGCTGTTTTCCAATGACATCACCCCGATCCGCCTTGCCCGTCAGGTGGGCCTTGCCGTGGTCGGTGAAATTCCGCCGCTCAAAAAATTCTTCATGCGTCATGCCCGGGGTACCGTGGGCAAATTGCCAAAGCTGCTCAAGGGTGTAGAAATCTAGGGCTTGTTAATGCCTATTCAATCTCTCGGGCTTCTTCGATCAACATGATCGGGATGCCATCACGAACGGGAAAGGCGAGGCCCGCCTTGTCGCTGATCAATTCCCCGGCCTTCTCATCATAGCGCAGGCTGCTTTTGGTCAGGGGGCAGGCCAGTATTTCCAGCAGTTTGGGATCAACCTTGCCGAAATTTATTTTTGGGCTGTCTTTTGCATCCGTCATCATGTCATCCTGTGATCATTGTAAAATCTTATTGTTCTGTCCTGTCTGTCCGCTGGACAGGTCAAAGGCCATTATTTTCAGCATCAAATCAACCCGCCCGGCCAGGCTGACCGCTTCCAGCAGGGCCTGTTTTTCGGCTTCACTAAAGGGACATATCATGGCAAGCGCGCTGACCAGTTCCTCATCACACGCCCTTTCTAAGGCCTCCCAGCGGGGAATGATATTATGGAGCCGCAAATATTTCTCTACGCTCAGCACCAGATCCTTGCGCGGAATATCGTCTGAGCGGGGGGGCAGGGCGCAATCCTCCTGAAATCTGTCATACAATACCCGGACCTGTCGAAAGGTTTGATGGCGGGGCAGTTCTTCCACAATATCATAACGGCTCAGGCCGGTCAGTATGATGGTTAGACCGCCGTCCGACTTTTCTGTCAGGTCAGAAATCATGCCGACACAGCCGGTGATATAGAGCGGACGATTGCGCGGGGCGGTGCCATATTGGTCATTGCCTTCCTGGGCGGTCAGGGGGGAGAGGACGGGCTGTATCATTCCGATCAGCCCGTTCTTTTCGCGGGCATAATATACCATATCCAGATAACGGGGTTCAAAAATATTGAGTGGCAAATGTCCCTTGGGCAACAACAAGGCTCCGGTTAAAGGAAAAACCGGTAACTTTTCTGGTAATCGGTCCAGTTCAAACACTGTTGCTGTCCTTTGGTCGTTATTCTCTGATCAGGCGAAAAGAATGCTCGACAGTTTTTTGCGCATTTTAACCGTGAAGGGGTCCATGGGTCCGGCGATTTCAAAAAATTTCACCAGTTGCTTGCGCGCCCCGTCCTCATTCCAGCTCCGGTCCCGGGAAATGATGGTCAGCAGATGATCTGCGGCCGCTTCCTGATCACCACTTGCCCATAAAACCAGCGCCAGATCGAAACGGGCCTGATGGTTGTCGGCATCGTCCTTTATGGCTTGTTCCAGTGCGTCGTCGTCGCCAAGCTCCGCCAGCTGCCCCGCCATATCCAGTGCCGCCCGGGCGGCGGTGATGGCGGCATCATTCTCCTGTTGTTTCGGCGTGCTGTCCAGAACGGCTTTGGCATTGTCCAGATCACCCAGTTGGATCAGGCTCTGGGCCAGTCCGGCGCGGGCCGGAGCATTCTCTGCTTCCATCTGGAGAATTTGGGAATAAAGCTCGGCGGCATTCTGAAAGTCGCCGCCGTCAAACAGCGTGGCGGCCTGTTCGATCATCTGTTCCGTGGGGGAAGGTTGCATTTCGGGGGCGAAGCGGGCGATGAATTCCTTGATCTCGGCCTCTGTTTTTACCCCGGCAAAGGCATCCACGGGCCGTTGCCCGGCAAAGACCACCACCGTCGGGACCGA
>DRKK01000227.1 GCA_011051815.1 Sphingomonadales bacterium
ATGGCAATGTCAACACCCTCGGCGGTGGTAACGCCCTGATAGATCGCATCACTACCCTCATTGGCGAGCATGGCGACAATACGCATGACGATCAGACCGGGGCAGTCATCAATGACGGACACTTGTTTGCCAATGGCCTGAAAGAACCCGGCGGCAACGGCCAGACTTTCCTCTGAAACCTGATCCCCTTTGGCGATGGCAATGCGGCTGGCGGCGTTATAGTCTAGGGCCAGATCAAAGGTAACCACCTCATAGGGCATGACACTGGTTAATTCCGTGGCAGTTGTCCCATCCGATAACAGCAGTAAGATATTATCCACCAGAAAACCGGGCTGATAGTCGGGGACATCCTGTTCCAAGTCGCTATTTACCGTGATGCCCGCCTCTTTAGCCAGTCTGGCCAGCGGGGAAATGAGGGCATTTTCACCAAAAACCGTGACTTCAACCGGGGCCGGGCCGGGGGCTGCGGTATGGGGTGCGGTTTTTTCAGCTCCCTCTGCGTAATTGTAATATCCATAACCACTTTTGCGGCCAAAGCGTCCGGCGGCCACTTGTTCCTGCTGAATCAGGGACGGGCGATAGCGTGGTTCCTGAAAATAGGCATTGTAAACCGATTGGGTCACAGAGAAATTTATGTCATTGCCGATCAGATCCATCAGCTCGAACGGCCCCATACGAAAGCCGCCCGCTTCCCGGATGCAGGCATCAATGGTCGGAATGTCTGCGCCGCCCTCTTGCAGGATGCGCAGGGCTTCGGAATAGAAGGGGCGGGCGACCCGGTTGACGATAAAGCCGGGGGTGGATTTGGCATGGACCACCTTTTTGCCCCAGGCCTCGGCGGTGGCAAAGGTAATATCGGCGACCTGTTTGTCGGTGACCAGCCCGTGAATGATCTCCACCAGCTTCATAATCGGCGCCGGATTGAAGAAATGCATCCCCACCATGCGCTCTGGCCGTTTCAACTGAGCGGCAATTTCGGTGATTGAAATGGACGATGTGTTGGACGCCAGAATGGCATCCTCATCCAGAATATCCTCCAACTGGCTAAATACGGATCTTTTGATGTCGATATTTTCCACAATGGCCTCAATGACCAGCTTGGCCGGGGCAAGGTCTTCCAGCTTGTGACAGCGGTGAATACGGCCCAATATGGCCCCGCGTTCCGCCTCATCCATGCGGCCCTTGGTGACGGAGCGGGCAAGGAATTTCTCGATCTGGGCGATGCCCTTGTCGATGGCTTCGCCTGAGGTATCGAAAATATAGACGTCATGTCCGGCGGTGGCAGCCACCTGTACAATACCAGCGCCCATGGTTCCAGCGCCGATAACGGCCACGGCCTGTGCGGGGGAAAGAGCAGTCATAAATTTATATCCTCTATTTACCGGTGAAGGCCGGTTTGCGTTTTTCGAGGAAGGCGGCAACCCCTTCCTGATAATCATCGGAAAATCCGGCTTCCTTTTGATAATTGCTTTCCAGTTGTAACTGTGTCGCCAGATCATTGTCAATGCTGGCGCGCAGGGCTTTTTTAATCAGCGACAGGCCCAAAGTCGGCTGGCTGGTGAAATAACGGGCCTGTTTCAGGGCCACCTCCTGTAATTCGTCACCGTCAACGGCTTTCCAGATCATGCCCCAGCTTTCGGCCTGTTCGGCAGTGATAGGCTCCCCAGTCAGGGCGAGGCCCATGGCCCGGGCCATGCCCACAAGGCGCGGCAGGATATAGGTGCCGCCACTGTCGGGGATCAGGCCGATCTTGCAGAAGACTTGAATGAATTTGGCGGTTTTTGCCGCAAAAACCATGTCACAGGCCAGAGCCAGATTGGCGCCAGCTCCGGCGGCAACGCCGTTTACCGCACAGATAACCGGCATGGGCAAACGGGCCAGCCGTTTGATCAGCGGGTTATAATTCTGGTCAACAGATTCGGACAGATCGCGCCGCTTGGCCCCGGGCTTTACCGCCCGGTCGTTTAAATCCTGTCCCGCACAAAAGCCCCGGCCACTCCCCGTAAGTAACAGGCAGCGCACGCTTGAATCATTTTCCACACGCGTCATGGCATCGCGGACTTCTTCATGCATTTCAGTGGTAAAGCTGTTCAGGCTGTCCGGGCGGTTCAGGGTCAGGGTTGCCAAGCCATCCGTGATCGTGAATATTATATTGTTATAAGACATTGTCTCTGCTCCCGTTTGTTACCGATGTGCGATTATCCGGGTGATTATATCACAAGGACAAATAAAATATTTAAGCTATTTAACTTGAATTAACCAACCGCTCGGTCTATTAATTACAAATACGTAGGGCTTCGTCAATAAATATGTTAAATACAGGTCATAATATTTGGCCGAAATTTTATCAGGAGAAAGAGAATATGTCACAATCTTCATTGTTTGAACGTCACAAAGATACCCTTGAGAGGGCCATCACTGCCAGCAGAACCCGCGAATATTGGACGGCTTACCCTGAGATCGCCAGCCCGAAAATTTATGGCGAGAATGCGTCTGCCGATGGCGAAGCGGCTTTCAAGTCTTATCTCAATAAGGATTTCACCCTTGACCAGCCCGCTGTGACCGGCACCGTTGGTTCAGAAAGATCGCCGTATGGCTTTGACCTGGGCATTAACTATCCCAAGGTAGATGCGGCGGCTCTAATCAGTGAAGTAGAGGCTATTCGTCAGGACTGGGCCAAGGCGTCCATTGAAGCCCGGACCGGCATTTGCCTCGAAATTCTGAACCGCATTAACAAGCGCAGCTTTGAAATGGCCTTTGCGGTCATGCATACCACCGGGCAGGCCTTTATGATGGCTTTTCAGGCTGGTGGTCCCCACGCGCAGGACCGGGGGCTGGAAGCGGTGGTCTATGCCTATGAGGATATGACCCGCACGCCAGCGGTTGCCCGTTGGGAAAAACCGCAGGGCAAGCGTGATCCGTTGGTCATGGAAAAGCATTTTACCGTGATCCCCCGGGGCATAGGATTGGTCATCGGCTGCTCAACCTTCCCCACATGGAACAGCTATCCCGGTTTATTCGCCAGCTTAGTGACCGGCAATGCGGTTATTGTAAAACCTCATCCGGGTGGTATATTACCGCTGGCCATTACGGTTGAAATCTGCCGTGATGTTTTGTCAGAAGAAGGGTTTAATCCCAATATTGTCACACTGGCCGCTGACAGTGCCGAGGCCCCACTGGCCAAGGAACTGGCTCTGGCACCGGAAGTGAAGTTGATAGATTTTACCGGCAGTACCACATTCGGCAACTGGCTGGAAGACAATGCGCGGCAGGCTCAGGTCTATACGGAAAAGGCCGGGGTCAATTGTGTGATCATCGACAGCACCGATAATTTCCGGGGCATGATTGGCAACCTTGCCTTTACTTTGAGCCTCTATTCAGGGCAGATGTGTACCACGCCGCAGAATATTTTTATTCCCGAAGGCGGTATTGAAACCGAAGATGGTCACAAGAGCTTTGATGAAGTGGCGGCGGCGCTTGCCACCGGCGTTGAAAAGCTCAACGGCGATGATGGTCGCGCTAGCGCCATTCTGGGGGCGATTCAGAGCAAGGCGACCCTTGAACGCATCGGGGAATATGGTAAGGGTGACAATATCATTTTGCCCTCCCGGTCAGTCCCGATGGACGGATTTGACGGGGCAACCATTCAGACTCCCCTAATCTTGAAAGCCACCGATGAAAGCTCTTATACGGCGGAATTATTCGGCCCTATTTCCTTTGTAGTACCGAGCAAAGATACGGCGGACAGTCTTAACATTGTTGAAAACAGCGTGAAAAATCACGGTGCCATCAGCTTTGGCATCTATTCTACCTCGGACGAGGTGTTGGATGCGGCAGAGGATATGGCCTGCCGGGTTGGTGTTGCGGTATCCTTTAACCTGACCGGCGGCGTTTATGTGAATCAGACGGCGGCTTTCAGTGATTTCCATGCCACGGGATGCAACCCGGCGGCCAATGCGGCTTTGTCCGATACCGCCTATGTTTCAAACCGTTACCGGGTGGTTCAGAGCCGTAAACATATCTGAATATAAGTCTTTTCCAAAATAAGTCCCCGACAGAACCATCCTGTCGGGGATTGTTTTTTTGTGCTTTTGCCCTTATCCTGCTGTTTAGAAGAATTTTTCATAAACGGATGAGTAGGCAGGGATGTTTGGAAAAATCGTAATAATGGTCTTGGTAATGCTTCTCACATCATGTGACAAGCCACAGGAAACCCATGAAGAAGATCGTCTGACATATAGTTTCAGAGATGAAAGCCCCGAGTTAACGCAGCATATTGCGACAATTGTCGAGGATGCCAAAGCCTTAAAATATAAAACGGCCCTGAATAAGCTGGCCTTATTGTCCGCAACCCGTAGCTTAACTAAAGAGCAGAAATATGCCGTGGATACACTGGCGCGGCAATTACGGTATGATATGGAAGAAAAAATATTCACAGAGCGGGAAGGGCTGGAGTTAAAAGATGAATAAATCAGCTATACATGTTATCTGGAAACTGTTGGTGGTTTCGCTTTTGGTGGGGCTGGCGCTGGATTATTTTGATATAAGCCCGGCGGATTTGATCCATGATATTCCGGAAACCGTGGGCCGGATACTTGACAAGCTCCTTCAGTTTATCAGCTGGGGCGGGAAATATATTCTCCTTGGGGCCATCGTTGTGGTGCCGGTCTGGATCATCATGAATATTGGCATGATCAAAGACAAATTAAAACGAAAGA
>DRKK01000228.1 GCA_011051815.1 Sphingomonadales bacterium
CAGGCCCATGCCGATTATGGTAATTTGGTTAAATGGCATTATTTTTCCAAAAATTCTTTGAGCAGGCGGATAACCCCCTTGTTTTGATCTTCCGTTCCCACGGTCAGGCGCAGACAGTCCTCAAGGTCATGTCCCGGCAACCAGCGCAGGATATAGCCCCGTGACAGCAGGAATTCATTGGCTTTTTCCGCCGTTTTGTCCTCATTTCCGGGAAAGCGGATCAGGATGAAATTGGCCACTGATGGAATGGGGTCCAGCCCAAGGTCTAATAATTTCGCCCTCAAATATTCCCGCCATTTTGTGTTATGGGCGCGGGCCTTTTGTTCAAAATCCAGATCATTCAGGGCGGCGACACCGGCGGCCTGGGTAACGGACGGGATATTGAACGGGTCGCGGATGCTGTCCAGAATGCGGGCCATCTCCGGACAGGCATAGCCCCAGCCAAGGCGAAGGGCGGCGAGGCCGTAAAGCTTGGAAAAGGTGCGGGCCATCAAGACGTTATTGGATTTATTGACCAGCTCAATACCGGCCTGAAAATCATCCGCCGTAACAAACTCGGCGTAAGCCCCGTCAAGAACCAGAACAACATTGTCCGGTATATTCCGCCACAGCCGTTCTACCGCCGCCGCTGAAATATAGGTGCCGGTGGGGTTGTTGGGATTGGCCAGAAAAATGATCCGCGTTCGCTCCGTCACGGCGGCCAGAATATTATCCACGTTGGTGGTGTAATCCGTATCCTCCACTTCCACAGGCACACCGCCGAAACTGCTGGCGGCAATGGGATACATCATAAAGCTGTGGCGGCTGAAGATCACCTCGTCACCGGGGGCAAGGTAAGCCCGGCAGATCAGTTTCAGGATTTCGTCGGACCCCACGCCGCAAACAATCTGTTCCGCTTTTATAGCGTATTTCGCCCCAAGAGCGGCGCGCAAGTTGTGGTAAGTCGCATCGGGATAACGGTGGAGCTTGCCTGCCTCTGCCAGATAGGCCTCAACCGCCTTGGGACTAGGGCCGAGGGCGCTTTCGTTGGAGGATAATTTAACCACTTCGCTGGCTCCATCCACTTGGGATTTCCCGCCCACATAGACGTCAAGCTGCTTTATCCAGGGCCGTGGTTCCGGTCCGCTCATGGTCATTTCCTGATATTATCTGTTGTCTTATCCCTTGGGATTATATTTATCTGAGGTAAATTTCAACTGTTCTTTTGTCAGATAATGATTATGTTGTTTTTTATGAATCAGAATATTGACGCAGAAAGTGGGGAATATGGCCGGGCCGATGTGGTGACATTGGGCCGGGGTGCCCCTCTGCGCCTTGACTCCGGCGAGGAAATATCCGCTTTCGATGTGGCCTATAAAAGCTGGGGCCGCCTGAATGAAGACCGCAGCAATGTGGTTCTTGTCTGTCATGCCCTGACCGGGGATCATTATGTGCGCGGCATTAGCCCCATCACAGGCAAACGGGGATGGTGGGAAAATATGGTGGGGCCGGGGAAGCCGGTGGATACGGATCGCTATTTTGTCCTTTGCATCAATGTGCTTGGCTCCTGCGCCGGAACCGTTGGGCCAGCGTCCCTGAACCCGGCCACGGGCAAGTCTTACGGCCTTGATTTTCCGGTGATCACCATCGGGGATATGGTTCGGGCGCAGGCCATGTTGCTGGATCATTTGAATATCGAGACGCTATTTTCCGTCATTGGCGGGTCCATGGGCGGGATGCAGGTCCTGCAATGGGCGGCTGATTATCCGGAGCGGGTCAAGACGGCCATAGCCATCGCGACCACATGGCGTCATTCGGCCCAGAATATCGCCTTTCATGAGGTGGGCCGTCAGGCGATCATGGCGGATGCGAACTGGCAGGGCGGGCGTTATCTGGACAGGGAGGAACAGCCCCACGCCGGGCTGGCGGTGGCCCGTATGGCAGCCCATATTACCTATATGTCTGAAAGTGGTCTGACCAGCCGTTTCGGGCGCAGCCTCCAGGACCGGGACAAGCTGGCCTTTGGCTTTGATGCGGATTTTCAGATTGAAAGCTACCTGCGCCATCAGGGGATTTCCTTTGTGGACCGCTTTGATGCCAACAGCTATCTCTATATCACCCGGGCCATGGATTATTATGACCTGAGCGCCGACCATGATGGTGTTCTGGCCAAGGCCTTTCAGGGTACAAAAACCCGTTTCTGCGTATTGTCCTTTACCTCTGACTGGCTCTATACCACGGAGGAAAGCCGCCATATTGCTCGGTCCCTCAACGCCATCGGTGCGCGGGTGAGCTTTGCCGATATTGATATGGACAAGGGCCATGACAGCTTTCTGCTGGACTGCGCGGAGATGGACGGTATCGTGCGCGGCTTCCTGAATTCGGAGGCGGAAATGATGGGGGTGCAGGGATCATGAATATTGATCAGTCACGGGCCTCGGATATTCGGGTTGACCTGCTCGAGATTGCGCGGGTGATCGATTCCGGCTCAACGGTGCTTGACGTGGGCTGCGGGGATGGCAGTCTGCTGGATTATCTGGTGCGGGAAAAACAGGTGGATGGGCGCGGTATAGAGCTAAGCCCCGAGGGGGTCAACCGCTCCATTGCCAAGGGCCTGTCGGTCATTCAGGGCAATGCGGAGGAGGATATTACATTCTACCCTGATGATTGTTTTGATTATGTAATTCTGAGCCAGACATTACAGGCCATGAAACGGCCGGACCGGATGCTGGAACAATTGCTCAGGGTCGGGCGTAAGGCCGTTGTGTCTTTCCCGAATTTCGGTCATTGGCGGGTGCGGCTCAGTCTGGGACTGTTTGCCACCATGCCGGTCAACAAGACACTGGATTATCCGTGGTATGCCACACCCAATATCCATTTTTGTACCATTCGGGATTTTGTTAATCTGTGCGACAA
>DRKK01000229.1 GCA_011051815.1 Sphingomonadales bacterium
ATTATTTTGGCCGAAGACAAACCAGGCAGCCCGGCCATACGTATGGACAATCGTCCGGCCCATCTGGATTATGCGGCGGCGCAAGGCTGTGTCAAATTGGCGGGGCCGCTCTTGACAGAGGGCGGTGACCCAAAGCCCCGGGGCAGTATGCTGATCATAGAGGTTGCTGACCGGGCGGCGGCGGACAGCTTTGCCGCGAATGACCCTTATGCCCGTGCGGGCCTGTTTGCCAAGGTGAGCATCAGTTCATGGACGCCGGCCCTTGGGGACTGGACGCCTCAATGAAGCTCAGTGATATTTCAGGAGGCCCCAAAGCCGGTGAGATACTCTGCGCATTACGTGATATAGAGGATGGCAAGGCCATGGAATTTTCCTATCAGGCCGGAGACGACCTGCGGGAGATATTTATCCACCGTATGGGGGATGAGGTCTTTGCTTATGAGAATAGCTGCCCCCATGCCTATCTGCCGCTGAATATGAAAGCGGGATTATTCACCGAGAAGTCGGGCAAATATTTTATGTGCCAGAATCACGGTGCTCTGTTTGATATTAAAAGCGGCGATTGCCTTGCCGGACCGTGCAACGGGCAGGGGCTAACCCCCATAGAGATTGACCTCACAGACGGCAATATCATTGCCCGCTAAAGGATGACTATGACAACAGTAGAGACAGACCGGCTAATATTGCGGCCTTTCACGGCGCAAGACATTGATTTTCTGGATATTTTGCACAGTGATCCGTTGGTCATGCGCTATATTTTGGGCCGGACCCGCAGCCATGAGGAGAATATCGCCTATCTGAACCGGCTCATAGAATGGCAGGCAGACCACGGCATCGGTCAGCGTCTGGTGATCCGAAAGGAAGATAATCAACCCGTAGGCCGATGCGGCATGAGCTTCTTTTACGGGGCGCAGGTGGATGGTATCCTGTCTTATCAACTGGACCCCAAAGCCTTTGAAGGGGATGGTGAAGTTACCAGAGTGATCGAACTTGGCTATACCTTCCAGAGGTCCGAATGGGGCAAGGGCTATGCCAGCGAAGCGGCGGCGGCCATGCGCGGCTATGGGTTGAATGTTCAGAAATTCCCGGAACTTCATTCGGTCATTGTCAAGAAAAACAAAGGATCGGTGGCGGTTGCTGAAAAGATTGGCGCGAAACGGCTGACCGAATGTCTGTGCTTGGGCAGTCCCGCATGGGATTATCTGTCCCGCCTGTGACGGGATCACTTTTTTGTGAGCTTATTGATTTAAGCGCGGGGCGATGCAACCTTATAAGATCTGAACAAAAGGATTTTACATGATTGATTTATATACGGCGGCAACGCCCAACGGGTTTAAAGTGTCTGTCGCGCTGGAGGAAATGGGGCTTGATTATACGCTCCATGCCCTTGATCTGGGCAGTGGGGAGCAGAAACAGCCGGATTTTCTGGCCCTGAACCCCAACGGGCGCATCCCGGCCATTGTGGACCGGGATAATGAGGATCTGGCGATATTTGAATCCGGGGCGATCCTTATCTATCTGGCGGAAAAAACCGGCATGTTGATGCCATCGGATACCAAAGGACGTATGGATGTGATGCAATGGCTCATGTTTCAGATGGGCGGTGTTGGCCCTATGCAGGGTCAGGCCCATGTTTTTTACCGCTATTTCCCGGAAAAAATACAGCCCGCCATTGACCGCTATCAGAATGAAACCAAACGGCTCTATACGGTTCTGAATGACCAGCTAAAGAATAAGGATTTTCTGGCCGGACCGGGGCGCGGGGACTATTCCATCGCTGATATTGCCAATTGGACATGGGTGCGTTCTTATGATTGGGCGGGGATCACCATTGATGATCTGCCAAATTTGCAGGCATGGCTGGACCGGATTGCGGCCCGCCCTGCCGCTGAAAAGGGTGTGAATGTACCGCCGCCCGCCGGCGGTGAAAGAACGGCCGAAGCCGGAAAGAAAATTATCGTAAAATGACCGAATATAGCATTTATCAGGTTGATGCCTTCACAACGGAAATATTCAAAGGAAATCCGGCTGCGGTGGTGCCGCTGATCGACTGGTTATCGGTGGATGTCATGCAACAGGTTGCTTTTGAAAACAATCTGTCGGAAACGGCTTTCTTTACCCGCGCAGAAGATACAGATGCAGATTTCCACCTGCGCTGGTTTACCCCGGTTGCTGAAGTTGACCTGTGTGGCCACGCCACATTGGCGACTGCCCATGTTTTATTTAATGAGCTTGACTGGTACCGGGATGAAATCAGGTTCAGCACCGAGCAGGCCGGAATATTAACAGTTAGGCGCACGGTGGATGGGCGGATACAACTTGACTTTCCAGCGCGTCCCGCCACTGAAATTGAGATTTTTGACGATTTCATCGAAGCACTGGATGTAAAGCCGGACAGTCTGCTTCTGGCCCGTGATCATATGGCAGTTTTCGCAACAGAGGCCGATGTCGCCGCCGTATCACCGATCATGGATAAGCTGGCCCGGATCAATGAGGTCGGAATTATCATCACCGCCCCGTCTGATCAGCCGGATATAGATTTTGTCTCACGCTTTTTCGCCCCCCATCACGGTATTCTGGAGGACCCGGTCACCGGGTCCGCCCATTGTACCCTGATCCCCTATTGGGCGGACCGACTTGGCAAAAATGACCTGATAGCCCGGCAAATATCTGCCCGAACCGGTGATCTGAAATGCATTTATTTGCCAGAGGACAGCCGGGTATATATGGCGGGTTACGCGGGAACTTACCTCAGGGGG
>DRKK01000230.1 GCA_011051815.1 Sphingomonadales bacterium
GCGTCCGTCATGGCCGCCACCGGCACAAAGAAAGCCGGCCCCCTGTGGCCGCGCGCAATGTCAATGATATCGGCCACCACCGCCGATGCCGTTGGCCCCTCACCCGCGCCGCGTCCCTCATAGAAGGTCCGTTCCAGCGGATCACCATCAACCACCACCGCATTAAAGCCGTTATCCACAATGGCAATGGGGGCCGATTTTGGCACAAGGCAGGGATGAACCCGTTGTTCCAGACCCGCCTTCGACAGGCTGGAAATCCCCAGCAGCTTGATCCGGTAGCCCAATTCCCGGGCATATTCAATATCCACCAGCTTGATCCGGCGGATGCCCTCCATATAAACATTGTCAAAACTGGTTTTGACCCCAAAGGCCACACTGCTTAAAATGGCGAGCTTATGGGCGGCATCAATTCCGTCCAGATCAAGGGCCGGATCGGCCTCAAGATAGCCCAGCAGTTTGGTTTCCTCCAATATCTCGCCGTAATCCTTGCCTGTGGCCTCCATCTGGGTCAGCATGTAATTCGTCGTGCCGTTCAGGATGCCATACACCTTGTTGATACGGTTGGCGGCCAGCCCCTCGCCAATGGACTTGATGATTGGAATCCCGCCCGCGACCGAGGCCTCAAACCTGAGAGCCACATCATTTTCTTCGGCGCAGGCGGCCAAGGCGGTCCCGTGATGAGCAATCAGGGCTTTATTAGCGGTGACAAAAGATTTCCCATTTGACAGGGACTGTTGCGCCAGAGCCGCCGCCACGCCGTCAGAGCCGCCGATCAACTCAACCACAATTTCCACATCATCGCGCCCGGCAAAATCCAGCGCATTATCGGACCAGTCATAGCCGGAAATATCAATGCCCCGGTCCCGGCCCCGGTTGCTGGCCGATACGGCGACAATTTCGATGGTCCGGCCCGTCCGGTCGGCGATCATCTGCTTATGGTTTTCCAGAATTTTAACCACCCCAACCCCGACGGTACCAAGGCCTGCAATGGCTATTTTCAGCGGTTGTGTCACTTGTTCGCTCCCTGTTTCAGGTCTTCTATTATCTTCGGGCTGTCGGCCATGAATTTTTTGATATTGCGAATGGCCTGACGAATGCGCTGTTCATTCTCCACCAGCGCGATGCGCACATAACCCTCACCATATTCGCCGAACCCCTCGCCGGGGGAGACGGCCACATGGGCATGTTTCAGCAATTGTTTGGTAAATTCCATGGACCCCAGATCAGCCCAGATGTCGGGGATTTTGGTCCAAGCAAACATGGTTGCCGCCGGACTTGGCACATCCCAGCCCGCATCGGCCAGCCCCTTGATCAATACGTCCCGGCGGGATTTATAGGTGGCGCGGGCATAATCAATATAATCCTGCGGACCATTCAAGGCCGCCGTTGCCGCCACCTGAATTGGGGTGAAGGCACCGTAATCCACATAAGACTTCATGCGGGTCAGAGCCGCGACCAGATCCTTGTTGCCCACCGCAAAGCCCATGCGCCATCCGGCCATGGAATAGGTCTTGCTGAGGGAGGTGAACTCGATGGCCACATCCTTGGCCCCCGGCACCTGAAAGATAGACGGCGGCGGATTATCGTCAAAATAGATCTCCGCATAGGCCAGATCGGACAGGATATAAATCTCATGTTTGCGGGCGAAGGCGACAATCTCTTTATAAAAGTCCAGATCAACCACCTCTGCGGTTGGGTTGGACGGGAAATTGATCACAATGGCCAACGGTTTGGGGATTGAATGTTTAACCGCATTGGCCAGCCCCTCCATAAAATTATCGCCCCCACCAACCGGAATATGGCGAATGGTTGCCCCGGCAATAATAAAGCCGAAATGATGGATCGGATAGCTGGGGTTTGGCACCAGTATAACGTCCCCCGGCGCAGTGATCGCCTGTGCCAGATTGGCCAGCCCCTCTTTAGAGCCAAGTGTCACGATGCTTTCCGTTTCCGGGTCAATATCCACCCCGAACCGCCTGTCGTAATAGGCGGACAGGGCCTTGCGCAAACCCGGAATCCCGCGCGAGGCAGAATAGCGATGCACTTTCGGATTTTTCAGGGTTTCGGTGAGCTTATCCATCACATGCTGGGGCGGGGTCAGGTCAGGATTTCCCATGCCAAAATCAATAATATCCGCACCCGCCGCCCGTTCTTTCGCTTTCATGGCATTCACTTCAGCAAAAACATAAGGCGGCAATCTTTTGATGCGGTAGAAATCCTGTTCCATTTTTTCCTCTTTTTAAACACTCAGGCCTGTAATAGGCAGAATTCATTATGTAACAGTAAACGAATATAAAGGAAAATGCCTTTTACGCTGTTCTGGTAAAAAAACGCTCATAATTAGCGTCTATACATGGCATAATGGAAAATGACCCTATGCAAGGAGAGTGGTTATGAGTGAAAATGAAACCGATATTGAAAAAATATCTGAAAATATTATGGAAATGACCGCCGAATTCCAAAAAATGGCCCATGATTTTATGGAAAACCAAAATGCGCAGGTCTCCGATATTGAGATGGACCCCATGCATATCGGCGAAACCCTCATTGAACTGACCAAATATTACAGCAGTCATCCGGACAGGCTGATCGAAAAACAAATGACATTCTGGCAGGATTATATGACCCTGTGGCAGAATGCGTCCCGAAAGATGATGGGCGATGATACGGGTGAACCGATCATTGAACCGGCCCCCGGCGACAAAAGATTCAAAGACAAGGAATGGCAGGAAAATCAGATTTTTGATTTTATCAAACAGTCGTACCTGTTGACCGCCCGCAGTCTGGCCGAGGCCGCCAATGAGACCCACCCGGAGAAGGGCCATGAAAAGGACAAGATGAATTTCTTTACCCGGCAATTCATCGAGGCCATGTCCCCAACAAATTTCGCCCTCACCAATCCGGAAGTTATCCGCGAAACCATCGAGAGCAAGGGCCAGAATCTGGTGAAAGGACTGGAAAATATCATTCGGGATTACAACCCGGAAACGGGGAAATTCACCATCAGCATGACCGATAACGAAAAATTTGAGCCGGGCTGCAATGTGGCCAGCACCCCCGGCAAGGTCATCTATCGTAACGAACTGATTGAGTTGATCCAATATAATCCAACCACGGAAAAACAATATAAAAAGCCCCTGCTCATCGTGCCGCCGTGGATCAATAAATTCTATATTCTGGACCTGCGCCCGGAAAATTCACTGGTTAAATGGCTGACCGATAAAGGCTATAGCGTTTTTATCATCTCATGGCGTAATCCGGATGAGAGCATGGCTGATCTGGGAATGGCGGATTATATGCGCCTTGGCACCCTGTCGGCCATTGATACGGTTCGCGAAGCCACCGGCGAGAAGGTCATCAACACCGTTGGCTATTGCATTGGCGGCACCATGCTGTCCTGTACATTGGCCCATCTGGCAGCAAAAGACACGTTAGACCAAATCGGCTGTTCAACCTTTCTGGTGACACAGGTTGATTTCAGCGAGGCCGGGGAGCTGACCATCTTTGTCGATGAAAAACAGATGGCCGATATGGAAGAAACCATGGCGAAACAGGGGTTTCTGGACGGTAAAACCATGTCCAATACCTTTAATATGTTGCGCGCCAATGACCTGATCTGGTCCTTTGTGATCAATAATTATATGAAGGGAAAAGACCCTTTCCCCTTTGATTTACTTTATTGGAACGGGGATAACACCCGCCTGACCCGGGCCTGCCACAGTCAATATTTGAAAGAAATGTATCTAAAAAATAATCTGGTCAAACCGGGGGCCATTACCCTCAATGATACACCGCTGGACCTGACCAAAATCACCATTCCCACTTATATTCAGGCGGCCCATACGGACCATATCTGTCCGTGGAAATCGGTCTATAAGGATACATGGAATTTTGCCGGACCCAAGAAATTCATGCTGGCCGGTTCCGGTCATATCGCCGGGGTTGTCAATCCGCCGTCCGCCAAAAAATATAATCACTGGCAAAATGACGCCCTTCCCCATGATGCGGAAGAATGGCTGGCAGGGGCCAAAAGCGTCCCCGGCTCATGGTGGAATGACTGGCATAAATGGCTCGCCAAAAAATCTGGCCCGAAGGTTGCGGCCCGCATCCCCGGCGAAGGCCCGTTCAAAGCCATAGAGGATGCCCCGGGCAGTTACGTCAAGATACGCTATTAAAAACCCTGATCAGAATTATTGGCAAATTCGGCCCGATAAGACGTCATAAAGGTTTCAAGTTTGCTGACGCTGGCAATAGAGCGGGTTAGGCGGCGGACATTCTGGTCCGTCAGTTGCCGTTCAGCGGTGATAACCTCAAAAGTATCCCCGTACAATCCGCCCTCCATATAGCTCCTGTATTTATCGCGCAGGGTCTTGACCCCGGCCTTGTCACCATTGATCACATAGGCCACGGACAGGCGCAATACGGCGAGCCGCTCCTCGACGCTTAACGTGGCTTCATCCTCATACCGCTTGCCCAGAATCCGGTTTTCATGGGCAATATATTTATCCCAATTTTCCGAACGCCAATATATATCAGACCGCAGATCATCGGCTTCCTTGCCCTTATAATCTTCCAGCATAACTTCGGCTTCTTCATAACGGTCAAGCTCAATGAGGGCGCGGGCCTCAATCATCATACGGCGGGTCATAATATCATCGGGAATTTGCGAATCACGGGTAGCCTGAAGAATATCCAGTGCCGCCTGCGGTTTTGAATCCAGCAGATAAATCATAGCCAAGCGTCCGGCCACCACTGATTGCGCTGTCCCTTTAAGGCGGAATTTCACCTGATGTTTCAACAGCTCCGCCGCCTCTTCCAGCAAATCAAGGGAAACCAGTCTGTCCACCAGCCGCCGGGTCATATTATCCCCGTCTGTACCAAGCGGGATAAGTTCCCGAAATTCGGAATATAGCGATACCGCCTTAACCGGTTCCATAACGTCGGCCCCGCCATGCAGGAACAGGTCACTGTATATCTTGCTCATTTGCCGGGTCATGGCCAAGGTCTTGTCCGATTCTTTGAAAAATGTCACTGCCAGACGCAGGGTTTGCAAACCGGTATTAAAGTCTTTCTGCTGAACATATAAATCGCCAAGGCGGGAAAGAAGCTCCAGTTCAAAATCATCCCCCCGCCAGGCAAACCGTAATTTTTCAAGCTGATCGATGGCTTCTGTTTCATCTATTTTCTTATTCTGATAATCCATATTTATCAGATCAAATTTTGCCCATGCCGCCGTTTGCCGCACGCCAGCCTTAACGATCCCCTTTAGATTTTCCTCGGCCTTAAGCAAGTCGCCCGCGTCCCGATCAAGCAATGCCTGCCAGTAATCGACCTCGGTAAGCTCTTCACCGGTCAAGGATAGTTTCTGCAAATATGACAAACCAAATGTCACAAAGTCCTCATTCCCCAGCTCATAGGCGGCCCGAATGGCGGCAAACAGAAACCGTTTTTGATTTTCCGGATCCTGCAGGAACAGGACATCAGCCCCCTTCTTGTAATCCTCAAAGGCCTGTTGATAACTGCCCAGTTCGCTTTCAGCTACCGCGCGCCATAACAGGGCATCCCTTTCCGCAAGTAATGATTTATGGCTTAATAATTTCAATCCTTCGGAAAAATGGCGCATCAAAATATGCGTTACCCCAAGAACAATCCTGAATTCCGGGCTTTCTAACATCTTTGGGTCATCGCCCACCATCACACTCAATACACCGTAAGCCTCTCTTGTACGGCCATTGGCCAGATAAAAGCGGGCCAGATTCCAGCGCATGCCGCTCCGGTCCGCATCCGTTGAATTGGACAAGAGGAAAAGCAACTCATGCTTATTTTCGTGATAATCTCCGTCTGGGACCGGGCCTCTTTTCCATGCGGTGAAATCCACCAGCTTTTTATCACCCCCCGTGGCCTGCCCATTATCCGGTGCCAAATCGAGCTGGCTGGACAATTGGCTACGGGACAAGGCAAGACCCTGTTTTGAAGTAATGCCGATGCCGCCCTGATATTTCAAAACATTTAAATTGTCCGCAATCAACACAACCGCGATACCCTGTGCCGTAGGCAGTATCTCGAACTCCGAGAATTTACGCATTTTCAAAACGCCCTGTGAAGGTTCCACCGTCGGCACAATGGCCAGTTGATCCCCAATCACCGGGTCCGTGACCAAAAGAGGGGACGCCGCATTAACCACGGAGAAAAAGAAAATTTCCCCAGTATGCCCGGCCATGCGTTGCTGACTACCCGGTATGAACTGTGTAAGGCCAAGCGCAGCATTACTCAGATCAACTTGCCAGACCTGACCCTTTTTCGTAACCTTAACATTCTGCCCCGATACCAGCGCATAGGTCAGTATTGTCAAGGTCGGATGGTCAATCTGCTGCGCCGAAAGCACCCTTTGACCCAAAAAACGGTCCAGATCACTCTGATCCACGGTTGTTTTTCCGTCGAATACCACCCACAAATAATTATTGCGAATGAATACAGCAGCCCTTGTGTCCTCTGCCCAAGGGTAGCGCATTCGGATGCTGTCGCGATTTCGGTTAACGGTAACTTTCAACTGTCCAGGGGTTGAGGAAAATGCCTCAACATTCGCCGCCTCTTGTACCGGATTTTGTTGGACACGGGGTTTTTCAACAACAGTATCATCACCGATAACATCAAAGGCAATTTTGGTTCCATAACGA
>DRKK01000231.1 GCA_011051815.1 Sphingomonadales bacterium
CGAGACAGGTCAATCTGAAAAAACCGTTCCTGCGCATGAATAAAACCGGTGGCATAGGCCAGATCAAGCCGGTTGCCCGCCGTCAGGGTCGCATTACCGTTTTTGTCCCGCTCGACCAGAATATCCTGCTGAACCTCAGAGGTTATAATGCGCCCGTCCAGGGTTGGCAGACTGGCCCGAAAAGTCATATAGGCCACAAGAACCCCGACCACAATGACCAATCCAGCCCCCCCAAATAGCCATTTAACCGTCTTCATCACAGTTGTTTTAATCGACATTCTATATCCTCACCTATTTATTTTTCAGTCGGGCGTAAGCCTCATACGTATCTATATCCAGAAAAATGGCATCAGACCCCACATCCACTTCATGGATAAATTCGGGATAATCACCCAGCAGTTTCTTGGCCCCCATATCCCCTGCCAACTCCTCAAAATCACTGAAGAAAGCCCGGTCCCACATAATAGGATTGCCGCGCTTGCCTTTACAGGTGGGGATTATGATTGACCGGTCCCGGGCCGGATCATAAGCCGCCATGATCTGCTTCAGAATATCCGCCGATATATTCGGCATATCGCCCAGAATAATCAGAACCGCGTCGCAATCAGACGGTAGTGACCTGATGCCCAGCTTAACCGACGTACTCATCCCCTCGGCATAGAGATCATTATGAAAGGCGGTGACGTTATGGCGGCTGAATTCCTGTTCAATGGCCTGCCTTTGATGACCGGTTACGCCGTAAATATTTTCAAGGCCTGCCTGCCTGACCTGTGTCAGAACATGGGACAAAACCGTTTCCTCCCCGTAAGGCAGGAGCAGCTTATTGTCCTGTCCCATACGCCGTGATTGTCCGGCGGCAAGGATAAGAGCGGCAATTTTCTTTGGTTTTTCCATGGTGATAGCCCCCTTACGGGGTTCTCTGGGTTGCGGACGCCCCGGATATTCACTCAGCAAACCGCCAACGCCCATGTCCATAATATCCGGCCCCGTAACCTCTTGCCCCGCACAGATACGGGACAGGATAAGGTCAATGCCATTCAGCTTTGGCGAACGCGAACAGCCGGGCAAGCCCAACACCCATTTCCCCTTTAACTTTGCCAGCAACATCAGGTTCCCCGGATCAACGGGCATGCCGTAATGAATGACCTCCCCCCCCGCAGCCGTTATAGCCGCCGGAATAACATCCCGCCGGTCCGTAATTGCCGAAGCCCCCATGATCAGAATCATATCCTGATCGCCGTCAATTCTGTTTGCCAATAGATCAGCCAAATCCGCTTCCCTGTGCGGACATCTGACCTCATCCGTAATGTCGGCCCCATATTCGGCTAGCCGATGGGCCATAACTTTTCGGGATTTGGCAAATAGTTTCTCCTGCCCCCCCGCAAGTTCGGTCTGGATCATCAGAATTTTTTGAGGCTGAAAAGGATGGAGATTGATCAGACCAGCCGCGATTTGCGCCGTCACCTGCGTCACTATTTCATTCTTTACCGCCAGCGGAATGATTTTTACCGTCGCCACCATCTGCCCCTTACGGACAACCGCATGGGGGGATACGGTGGCCAGCGTAATGGCTTCGTCCATATGGTTAAGGCCGTCAACCGCCGTCACATCTATGGTCACCAACCCATCGGCGGCGGCATAAAGATTAACCCGGCCCGTGAAAGCCGCCGCACAGGTGATATGGGCGCCGCATATATGTCCGGCAATATGGGTGGCCACCTTATCCTCAGTCATATCATCCGGCCCGAATATGGCCGCCATCACGTGGGAAATATCATTCTCGATCAAAGACTGAATATCGGATTGGGTTAAAATATGGCCTTTTTTCAGAAGCCCGGACGGCAGCCTGACCGAATGGGCCAACGTGGCCCCTAAGGCCTGTGACAAGGGAAATTCACCGAACTTCATCTGTTATGGCCATTGCGATAGACGGACATCATTTCAGCCATGACAGAAAGGGCAATTTCCGCTGGCGTTTTTGCCCCGATGTCTAGGCCCGCCGGGGCGTGGATGCGGGCGATCTGATCGGCGGTGAATCCCCTATCCGTCAGCCGCCCCACCCGCGCCGCATGGGTTTTACGGCTACCTAGCGACGCAATATAGAAAGCATCAGACTTCAGGACAATTTCCAGCGCCGGATCATCCAGCTTCGGGTCATGGGTCAGGGTCACTACGGCGGTGCCGGATGTGATTTGGCGGGCGTCCAATGCTTCGTCCGGCCAATCGGTGCAAAGGTCAATATCCGGAAACCGGATTTTGCTGGCGAAGGCGGTACGTGGATCAATGACGGTAACGGCGATATCCAGACTTTGGGCGATTTTGACCATGGCCTGCGTGATATGAACCGCGCCAATGATAACCAGATCAAGGGGTTGTTCCAGAATTTGGGTAAAAATAATCTGGTCCCCCACCTCAGTCAATTTACTTTTTTCCGAATTATTCTGACCAAATTCCAGCATGGTTTCCCCGGTGGCACAGTCCGTTTTGAGAATCACTGGCCCCATTGCCCCGAGCATTTTGTCTATCAGAGGATATTTTTCGGCGATGGATTCCACCAAAACCCGTACCCGGCCGCCGCAAGACAAGCCCACTTCCCATGCCTGATCATTGCTGACACTAAAATCCAGAATATGGGGTTTGCCGCC
>DRKK01000232.1 GCA_011051815.1 Sphingomonadales bacterium
AAAGGTTTTGAGAACATGAAGTTCTTTCTGGATACGGCGGAAATTGATGACATTCGGGAAATGGCAGCCACCGGGCTTGTGGACGGGGTGACCACCAACCCGTCCCTGATTTTAAAATCAGGCCGGGATTATTTCGAGGTGACAAAGGAAATTTGTGACCTGATTGATGGCCCGGTCAGCGCCGAGGTCGCCGCCACCGATTATGATGGCATGATTGCCGAGGCCGCCCGTATCTATGATATTGCCGATAATATCGCCTTGAAAGTACCCATGACCGTGGATGGTTTGCGGGCCTGCAAGCATTTTACCGATCAGGGCAAGATGGTCAATGTGACCCTATGCTTTTCTGCGGCGCAAGCCTTGCTGGCGGCCAAGGCCGGGGCTACTTTTATCTCCCCCTTTGTCGGCCGCCATGATGATGTGGGCTTTGATGGCATGCAGTTGATTGAAGATATTCGCCTGATTTATGATAATTACCAGTTTGCCACCCAGATTCTGGTGGCCAGCACCCGTCACCCTATTCATATCGTGGAAAGTGCCCGTATCGGGGCCGATGTGGTGACCCTGCCGCCAAAGGTATTGAAACAGATGTTCAATCATCCCCTGACTGCCAATGGCCTTGCCGCCTTTGTCGCTGACTGGGAAAAAACGGGTCAAAGCATCGTGTGATTTTCTTCAGGCCGCGTTTACGGTCTGGTAAGTACTGTTCCCTATAATGGGGGCCGTATAAGAAGGATGGGATTGTGTCAGATAAATTACCAAAAGACCGCAAAAGCAAGGTCGTACCAAAGAAACATGCGCTCTGTGAAGACGATGTTCGGGATTATTTAATTCTGAATCCGGATTTTTTTGATGTTAACCCGGATTTGCTGACCCTGTTAAAACCCAGTCGGCCAAAGCAAACGGGCGGTGTGGTGGATTTTCAGGCGGTTCTGCTGGACCGATTGCAACAGGAAGTGGCGAAACTCAGCCAGACCCAAGGTAGCCTTATCTATGCCTCACGCAGCAATATGACCACACAGGCCCGCATTCATGCGGCGGTGTTATGCTTGCTGGAGGCCCGTGATTTCGACCATCTGTGCCATATTGTCAGCCATGACTGGATTGATATTTTACAGGTGGACAGCATTACCATCTGTTTTGAGAAAACCGGTAAAATTCCGACAACGGAAAGCGGCAATCTGCGCCATTTGAAAAAAGGCATCATTGACGGCTTTATGGGCCATGAGAATACGGCCATCCTGCGCGGTAATGTTCGCGCGGCAGAGGAAATTTATGGCCCGGCAACGCCTCTGATTAAGGCCGAAGCCCTGATTCGTATTGAAAAAAGCGATCACAACCCCTCTGGCATTCTGGCCTTTGGCAGTCGGGATGAGGGTTTTTTCACCCCCGGACAGGGCACAGAGCTTCTGCGCTTCCTCGCCGCCGCCTTTCAGGGGCAGCTGAAAAGCCTTCTGTCCTGATAAGTGAGCTGTTATAGTTCGGCTATGACAGAAAATCCCAATTTCCATCTTATCTATCCGGCGCTCATGCCTTTGCTGGGCGGCTGGCTGGATTATTTGCGGGCGGAAAAGCGGGTGTCACCCCATAGTTTTAAGGCCTACGAACGGGATGTGCGGGATTTCCTCACCTTTCTGGCGGCCCATTTGGGCAAGGCCCCGACCAAGGCAGATTTGCGGGATTTGAAACCGGCGGATTTCAGGGCCTTTCTGGCCCGGCGGCGGCGGGACGGGCTGACCCCGGCGTCTGTGGCCCGGACGTTAAGCGGGGTGAGGTCCTTTTTCAGCTACCTGCGTCGTAATGATATTCTGCGCAATGATGCGATCAACGGGGTTAGCGCGCCCAAACTGCCCAAACGCCTGCCCCGGCCCCTTGACCCGGCGGCGGCCCTGAAAAGCCTTGATATGGCCGCGGATTTTGCCCCGGTGGGTTGGGTTGGGGACCGGGATATTGCGGTGCTGACCCTGCTCTATGGCTGCGGGTTGCGCATATCAGAGGCTCTTGGCCTGAACCGGCGGGATGTGCCGGACGGGGACATGCTCCGGGTTATGGGCAAGCGGAATAAGGAACGGCTGGTGCCATTATTACCAGTGGTGCGCCGGGCGATAGAGACTTATCTGACAAGTTGTCCTTACGATCTGCCGCCAGAGGGGCCGCTTTTTATCGGGGTGCAGGGCAAGCGGCTTAATGCCCGGATGATACAGCTGGTGATGCAAAAACTGAGGCAGGTTCTGGGCCTGCCGCCCTCGGCCACGCCCCATGCCCTGCGCCATAGCTTTGCCACCCATTTGCTGACCGCGGGCGGTGATTTGCGAACCATTCAGGAATTATTGGGCCATGTGTCCCTGACCACCACCCAGCATTATACGGATGTTGATACGGCCTATCTGATGGATGTTTATAATAACGCTCATCCGGGGGCCAAGGATTAAGGCCGAAAATTAAGAAAGGCTATTATCCACACTGACCACATAGACGGTTTCCTCGTCATGGGTCAGTAGGCGTGATTTCTTGAATCCGGACAGTTCGGCCAGTCTTTTGAACTTCTTTTCGCTGTTCTGAAAATAGAGGGTGGTATATTTTTCATCGGGATAATCCTCCAATATGGTCTGAATATGATAGGCCACGGTACAGAGATATTCCGGTAACTTATTGCTGTCATCGCCTTTTTTGCCGCTGTCCTGATCCGGGTCACGGGCAATGGTAAACAGCAGCAAGCCTTTGATATGCTCCCCCGGTTCCGCCATCCATTGGGGGTTAAAGTCATTGTCACCGGATTCTGCGGTCTCGAAATAATGGTGATAGCCATGATCGGACAGAGGCAGAATATGGGAGAAGAAAAGCGGTTGCCGTTCCGTCGCCGCGCCGTCCCCCATAATCATCAGGAAGGATTTGGGGTTTTTATGCCACATGGCCAGATTTCGGGTGAGCTTCTCCGCCGGGTCCCCGGCCCAAGGCGTGCCCCGAAAGGCGGCGGCATTGATGGCGCTGAGCTTTTCCAGTTCCTGATCACTTTCCGGCCATTTATAATTGTCTTTGGGGTCGAGCTTCCGGCATAATTTCAGGCTGCCCTTGTCGATCTGAAGACAATGGTCGAAAATCTGGCCGAACTGCTCAGAGGTCCGGAAATATTTTGTGATATATTTGATGTCTTTGTGTTTCAGGTGACTACGCCGGGTCAGAAATTTGGCCCCGGCCCATAACAGGAAAAATCCGGCGGGCAGGGCGGTCAGGATTTTATAGTAAATATCATAGTCTTCATTGATGCCAAGTCGCATCAAAATGCCGTAGGAAATGGCCAGCAGAAGGGCGACACCGGCGGTAAATACCGGGTTTAATTCTTTAAAAAACCGTCCAATCTTTATGAGTAAAATATACATTTTGAAATTATATCAAATCGTCAAATTCAGCGGTGCTTTTAGACAGGGCGGCCACGGCCCCCTTGATCACATCCTGCTGGGACAGCATGCCCGCATTCCAGGCGGCGATATAATCAAGGCCCTCAGCCACCGTATGGTCCCGGGTATGGTTGAGCATTTCCTTGCTGCCACAGATGGCCAGCGGTGATTGGCGGGCAATTTGTGCGGCAATATCCATCACATGGGCCATTAATGTTTCGTGATTTTCGGCCACATGGGTGACATAGCCTGTTGCCAGAGCTTCATCTGCCCTGTATTTCCGCCCCGTATAGGCCAGCTCCCGCATCAGGCCGTCGGGGATTTGCCGGGGCATGCGCTGCATGGTGCCAAGGTCGGCGACCATGCCGATATTAATCTCCTGAATGATGAAAAAGGCATCGGCACTGGCATAGCGAATATCGCAGGCACTAACCAGATCAACCCCGGCCCCGAAACAGCCGCCCTGAACGGCGGCCAGCACCGGAAGGCGGCATTTGTCGATGGCTTCAAAGGCGGCCTGCAGGAATTTCACATGACGGCGTAATTTGTCCATGGCCCGTGCCGGGTCCACGTCCGCAGGCGGCAGGGTGTTTTGCAGATAACCCAGATCAATGCCCGAGGTAAAATGCTTGCCGGACGAGGCCATAACCACCACCCGCACGTCCGGGTCTTCATTGATCTGGGTAAAGACTTCGCGGCATTCGGTCCAGAAATCTTCGCCCAGCGCATTGGCCTTTTGCGGATTGCACAGGGTAATGGTGGCAATATGATCGGAAATTTTCAGGGTGAAAGCATTATAATCCATGGGAAAACCTTATTCTTTTCAAACAGTCCCTAATATTACGGAAATTGGCCGAAGATGCAACCATGTCCCATATTGGGACAGGCAAATATTAACCGGATTGAAAGCTATTGAAACTATGCTGGCCTGCGTAAGTTTTATGGAGATAAAAACATGTTAGCGGGACTTTTTTTGCGAAAGATTCTTGGGGTCGCCAGTCTGTGTAGTTTTTTTATGGTGTCGGTATCCTGGGCCATACCCATCACCTTTAGTTCCATCACCATGGAGGTCCGCAGTACGGCGAATCTGCGGGTGAGCGGCAGTGATGATGCCACCAGCCTTCTGGCACGGTTTAACAGTGGTGCGCCCATCTGTACGGTTGCCGTGCAGGAATTTACCAATATTGGTGGCAAGCAGAATTGCGGTACGGCGGCCCATGCCGATCTTGCCACCCTATATACCATTAATTATTTTCTGGGATCCGGAACAGCGTTATTTCAATTGGGGGCCGATTGGGGGCTTGGCGGGATTATCATCGGCGCGGACGGCGGTGACATCGTCAGAACCGATGATATATGGTGGGCCAACAGCTGGACCAATGCGGATGTGATTGACTTTACCGTCAGCGGCGCGGGGTATGGCACGTTCAAACTTCTTGGCTTTGAAAGCTGTTGCTCGGGCAATAATTCCCTGCGCTATGACATTGTCGGGGATCAGCGTTTCTCGGCGGCTGTTGTTACATCAGAGCCAACGGCCTTGCTTCTTCTGGTCTTTGGGTTAGCCGGGCTGGCTTTTTTGCGCAAAAGAAACCAGTGATAGAGGCGATAGCTCAATAGTACGGCCAGAATTGCCATATGAATAGCGGGCTGTAATATATCGGCTTTAACCATCATAAAATTATGAACCACCGCCAGAATGGTGATCGGGTAGATCAGCTTATGTAATTTTACCCATTTCTTGCCCAGACGCCTGATCCATCCCTTGGTAGAGGTCACGGCCAAGGGCAACAGCAGGATAATAGCGGTCATGCCAAAGGTGATGGCGGGGCGCTTGATGATTTCCTTGATGATCGTTGTCCAGTCAAAATAATAATCCAGCACAATAAAATTCAGCAAATGCAGCATCACATAGAAAAAGGCATAAAGCCCCACCATGCGGCGAAAGCTGATCAACCGATTCCAGCCGGTGACCTTGCGCAGGGGTGAGATTGCCAGCCCCAGTAAAAGAAACCGTATGGCCCAGTCCCCGGTGTAATGGTGGATATATTTGATGGGATTGGCGGTCAGGGCATTATCTTGAAAATCATAGAGCAGCCAGCCCTGCCAAAAGAGCCAGATAGCCGGGAGCAAGGCCAGAATATGGGCCGTTATTTTAAGGGGGGACAGGCGCATCAGAAATATTTTTTCAGGTTCATACCGCTATACATATGGGCTACTTCTTCGCTGTAGCCATTGAACATCAGGGTTTTCCGCCGCCGAAATTCCCCGATGCGCCGTTCGTTGGCCTGTGTCCAGCGGGGGTGATCTACCTCCGGGTTTACATTGGCGTAAAAGCCATATTCATGGGGGGCCAGCCGTTTCCAGCTGTTGCTTGGCATCCTGTCCACAAAGCTGATGCGGACGATGGATTTTATGCCCTTAAAGCCATATTTCCACGGCACCACCAGCCGCATGGGCGCGCCGTTCTGGTTGGGCAATTCCTTGCCATAAAGCCCCACCGCCATCAGGGTCAGGGGGTTCATGGCCTCATCCATGCGCAGACCTTCGGCATAAGGCCATTTGATGACCCGGCGGGATTGTCCCGGCATCTGTTTTTGATCGACCAGCGTTTCAAAACGGACATATTTTGCCTGTGATGTGGGGCCAAGTTTTTTGATGATCTGGGCCAGTGGTATGCCGACCCAGGGTATGACCATGGACCATGCTTCCACGCAGCGCATGCGATAGACGCGCTCCTGCAACATATGGGGTTTGATCAGGTCATCAATGTCATAATCACCGGGATTATCCACATGGCCGTCAATCTTTACCGTCCATGGCCGGGGGCGCAGGCTATGGGCATTGCGGGCCGGATCGCTCTTGTCTGTACCGAACTCATAGAAATTATTATATTCTGTCACCGCCCGGTAGGATGTTTGTTTTTCATCGGTGTCGAACGCCCCGTCCCGGATAACATTATCAAGGGCGCGCACCTCGGCCTGCGCGGGGGATGGGGTCAGGCCCAGTGTCGCCACGGCGGCCACGCTTGCGCCTATTCTGGCCGTGTCCTGAATAAATTTCCGGCGGCCAAGATAAATATTTTCCGGTGTGATTTCGCCCGATTTCACATGGGATGATTTTAGAAATTTAAAAAGCATATGGTTTTTTACCCTGAGTAATCCTGTTTTTCTTTATTAATAATGGATTTTGATCAGAAAATCCACAAACAGCCCTTCACGTTATGGTGTGAATCCGGTATCACCTAGGTAATTTTGAAAAATAAACCTTTTATGTAATGAAATAGAGGGGGGAGTATCCCGTGGATACGGGGGGAGCTCAAGTAGTGAGCTTGCGAACGATAGTTCCCCCATTATAACGAAAGAAAATATATGGCTCCGCCACTTCTTACCATAACCGACATGGCCCTCCGTTTCGGGGCCAACCCCCTGTTTGACGGGGTGGAACTGTCCATCGGCGAGCGGGATCGGATCAGCCTTGTGGGCCGCAATGGTTCCGGCAAGTCCACCCTGATGAAGGTGATCAGCGGCGTGACTGAGGCTGACCGGGGCAAGAGATTTCTCCAGCCCGGCTGTCATGTGACGTATCTTGAGCAGGAGCCGGATTTTTCCGGTCACAAGACGCTCCATGATTATGTGGCCAGCGGCCTGACCCATGCCTCGGCAGAGGATAGTTTCCGGGTTGATATTATTCTGGCCGAAATTGATCTGGCCCCGGGTCTTGATCCGGCAGTGCTGTCGGGCGGTGAGGGACGGCGGGCGGCCTTGGCCCGGGCTTTGATCAGTGACGCGGATATTCTTCTTCTGGATGAGCCAACCAACCATCTGGATATTGCCACCATCGAATGGCTTGAGGGACGCTTAAAGGGCTTTCGTGGCGGGCTGGTGATCATCAGCCATGACCGAACGTTTCTTAATAACACTACCAATGTGACTTTCTGGCTGGACCGGGGGCGGGTGCGGCGGTTGGACAAGGGCTTTAAATATTTCGAGGAATGGTCGGAAAAAATTATCGAGCAGGAACAGGTGGAACGGGCCAAGCTGGACAAGCTGATTGAAAAGGAAACCGAATGGTCCCACAAGGGCATCACCGCCCGGCGCAAACGTAATATGGGCCGCATGCGGGCGCTGTGGGCTTTGCGCGACAAGCGGGCGGATCAGATTGCGGTTACCGGTCAGGTCAAGCTTGATATTGACAGCGGCAAGGTGGCGGGCAAGAAAGTGATCGAGGCCTACAAGATTTCCAAATCTTTCGGGGACCGGGTGATTACCCAGGATTTTTCCTTCCGCATCATGCGCGGCGACCGGATTGGCATCATCGGCCCCAACGGGGTGGGCAAGACCACGCTGCTCAAATTACTGACCAAGGAAATGGCCCCGGATACGGGCCGGGTCAAGCATGGCACCAATCTTGAGATCACCTATCTGGACCAAAAGCGCGCCCGGCTCAGCGATGATGAAACCTTATGGGATTATTTAAGTGATGGCGGCGATCATATTATGGTACGCGGCGAGTCCAAACATATCATATCTTACCTGAAAGATTTTCTGTTTGAGGCCGGGCAGGCGCGCAGCCCGGTCAGCTCCCTGTCGGGTGGGGAGAAGAACCGTTTGATTCTTGCCAAGACGCTGGCCATGCCGACCAATTTTCTGATTCTTGACGAACCGACCAATGATTTGGATATGGATACGCTGGATCTGCTTCAGGATGTGCTTGGCGATTATGACGGCACGCTGATCTTGGTCAGCCATGACCGGGACTTTCTGGACCGGATTGTCTCAAGCTCCCTTGTGATGGAGGGCGATGGCAGTATATGCGAATATCCCGGCGGTTACAGTGATTATATACGTCAGCGCGGCGCGCAAAAAGCAGCGGGCAGTGCGGGCGGGCCCAAAAAGCCCGGAAAAGCGGCTGCCGCCCCGAAACAACGGGTGGCCAAACTCAGCTTCAAGCATCAGCATGCGCTGGAAAATTTGCCGGGGGAAATGGCCAAGCTGGAAAAACGGATCGCTAAATATCAGGCCAAGTTGGGTGAGGGTGATTTTTACGCCCGTGATCCGGACGGTTTTCAGAAAATCAATGCCGCGCTTGAGCGCGCTATCTCTGACCTTGCCGCCAAGGAAGAGGAATGGCTGGAGCTTGAAATGATGCGCGAGGAATTGAATATATAAAGAGAGGGGGAGCGCCTGAACGCTCCCCCTCCTTATGTTTTAATGCACGCCGTGCATATATTTTTTCATGAGCGGCGTTAGCACAAGGAGTAAAACGCCCACACCAACACTGAGATAACCAATATTGGAATAGACAGTGATGGTTGCGGTAACATCCAACTGTCCGCTGGCGGCCCCATGGCCACCACTTCCGGTCAGAGAACTGATCCAGCCAGCCACATAATTTCCCAGAGCTGTGAAAAGAAACCATGTTCCCATCATCATGCCAACAATTCTGGTCACGGATAGCTTTGTCACCATGGAAAGCCCAACCGGACTTAAGCACAATTCCGCGACCGTTAGAGCCAGATAGATAAAGACCAGCCACATAAAGCTCTTGCTGGAACCTTCATCAACGCCCAACCCCCAGGCAAAAACAATATATCCGATGCCGATGAGTAACATGGCAATGCCAAATTTTCCGGGCGTTGAGGGTTCAATATGTTTTTTAGCCATGGTAACCCATAGCCAAGCCATGACCGGTGCTAATAATACGATAAATAACGCATTGAGCAATTGTACCTGAGACGCCAAAACATTCATGCCCAATACACTCAGATTAAATTGTTGGTCTGCAAGCAGGGTCAGACTGGCAGCTTGCTGTTCAAACAGGGCCCAGAAGATGGATTGGGTGGCGATCAGGAAACAGGCGACCATAATTCTTTCGCGTTCAACTTTGCTGCAATTTTTGAAGGCATAAACTAAAATAATGGCTAATGATATGAATCCGGAAAAACCGAGAAGGGAACCGACAAAGCTCTGATATTGCACCAATATCCATGTGACAAAAACCAATCCGATACCAAATAGATAAATTG
>DRKK01000233.1 GCA_011051815.1 Sphingomonadales bacterium
CGGCTCTATGGGGCCAAAAGCTATCTGGACCGACATACGCCTATTTCCACCGTTGAAGATCTGAACAGTCATGATTTCATCAGTTATATTGATGACCTGATTCAATTACCGGAATTGCGCTTTCTGGAACAAATCGTCAAAGACCCCCATGTGGTCTTTCGCAGCACCAATGTTCTGGCTCAATATAACGCGGCCCTTGACGGTATTGGTCTGTCCATCATTCATTGTTTCATGGCCGATCAGGACAGCCGCCTGTCCCCTGTTTTACCGAAAAAAATATATATTGACCGGGAATATTGGCTGGTGGTTCATGAAGACCTGCGTCATGTGGCGCGCGTTGATGCGGTCTGTCGCTTCCTCACCGGGCTGCTGAAAGATCAGAAAAACAGAATGACAGGTAGTATTTAAAAAAACGGGGCGTTATATATTTAACATCTTTATAGTCGGAGGTGCAGATGACAACAGAAAAACTGAAAGACCAAATGAAACAGGCCATGGGACGGCTTGGCGCGTCTGTTACGGTGATCACCAGCTATGATGGAAGTCAAAAATACGCCATGACGGCAACGGCTGTAACCTCTTTATCCCTTGATCCGCCCGCATTGCTCATCTGTGTTAACCGCAACAATGGCTTGCATTATGCGCTTTCTGACGGGGCCGGTTTTTGTGTTAATATACTATATAAAGATCAGCAGGACATTTCAGACACCTGCGCATGGAAAGAAAAGGGCGAGGCCCGCTTTAACCACGGCAACTGGCAATCTTCTGAAAGTGATATACCCTATCTGGCCGATGCACAGGCCTCAATCTTTTGCGACCTTGATGATAGCCATGTCTATGGCAGTCACAGCATTTTTATTGGCAAAGTAAATAAGGTTATTACCCGTGAGGATATTGCGCCCTTGATGTTTGTCGGTGGAGATTATTTCTCACCCCCAAAAACATCATAGGACCATTATTGACTGGGTTGCCTGCTGTAACCAGGCCAGTTCCTTATCCATGAGGTAAGGTGAAATTTTCTCCCTTACCTGTGCATGGTAAATATTGAGCCAGGTTATTTCCGTGCTGGTCATCATATGCGCATTGATGAGCCTTGTATCAATGGGGACGAATGTGATGGTCTCAAAGATATTCATGGGGCGTTCTTCTTCCTCAAAATGGCTGGCCCTGACGATCATGAGATTTTCTATGCGGATACCATATTCGCCGCTTTTATAATAACCCGGCTCATTTGATAATATCATCCCCGGTGCCAAGGCAATCCCGAACCCACGTGATGAAATAGATTGTGGCCCCTCATGCACACCAAGATAGCTACCGACCCCATGTCCTGTCCCATGGTCATAATCCAGCCCCACATCCCAAAGAGCCTTGCGCGCCAACGTATCCAAATGCGCGCCGCTCCGGCCCACGGGGAATCGAGCCTGCGCCAAGGCAATATGCCCTTTCAGAACCCGCGTATAACGATCGCGCTGTTCCTCGGTCGGCTTGCCGACGGCTATGGTGCGAGTAAGATCCGTTGTCCCGTCCAGATACTGCCCGCCTGAATCCAGAAGAAACAGCATATTTTCCTTGATTGTATGATTTGTCTCCGGGCTGGACCGATAATGAACGATGGCCCCGTTTGACCCGGCACCGGCAATGGTATCAAAACTAAGCCCTCTGAAATCTTTTTGAATTTTCCTGAAGGTCAATAATTTTTCGGTGACCGATAACTCATCAAGCTTGCCCGCCCCCACATTTTCCTCAAACCAGCATAGAAATTTACACATGGCGACACCATCACGAATATGGGCTGCCCGCGCACCATTCAGCTCAACCTCATTTTTACAGGCCTTTATGATCTGACAGGGATCTTCTTTCTCAATTATTATTGCCCCACCCTGTTCCAACGCATCCATAACGATGGCATGCGTTCGCACTGGATCCACTAAAATTTTCTTTGACCCCCGGCCAATTTTCTTTACCGTACCGGCGAAACTTCCATATGGCTTTATCTCTACCCCGCGGCCCAGATGTTCGCGTACCTCGTCTGAGATTTTATCCTCATCAACAAAAAAGACTGCTTTGCCGGTATTCTTCAGAATCAGATAGCACATCACCAGAGGGGAATGTTCCACGTCACTACCCCGGACATTAAGCAACCATGCAATGCTATCCAGACTGGTGATCACTGCTGCCGCAATACCATCTGCCTTTAACAGGCTGCCAACCCGTGACCGTTTATCTTTTGATCTTTCACCGGAAAAAGCCAATGGATGCGGAAAAACCGGGTTTTTTGGTGATGCGGGGCGATCTGTCCACAGGCCATCAATCGGATTTCCCGTTAAAGGAACAAGATCAATATCATGCCGAGCCAATTGTTCAGAAAGTATCTTTATCCAAGCCCGGGTATGCAAGGCCGGATCATAGCCAATCCGGTCCCCTTCTGTAAGGTGAGACAGAAACCAGTCTTCCAACTTATCCTGATAAAGGTCCAGAGGTTCAAAATGCTTCATATCCACTTGCTGACGCACCTGAATTTTATAGCGGCCATCCACATAAATGGCTGCCTGGTCCAATGTGACCGCGCAGAGGCCCGCAGAGCCGGAAAATCCGGTCAGCCACCCCAGCCTTTTGGCATTTTCCGGGCTATATTCACATTGATGTTCATCGGCGTGAGGAATCAAAAAACCTTTCAGGTCCAGCTCCCTCAAACACTGCCGCAATGCCAACAATCTATTCAGCATTATGTAACCTTTAAAATGATTCTAATTCAGTCTATTAAGCACTTTATCTATGGCCTGTGTCAATGCTGCAAGTTCATGGCTTTGCATGGAAAATGACGGCGTCAGATAGATTATATCACCAAACGGGCGAATCCATACCCCCTCGTTGGCAAATTCTGTTCTGAGCCGCGCTAAATCCTCTATCTTTTCCATCTGAATAACCCCAACGGCTCCCTTGACCCGTACGTCCACAACCCCCGGCAATGTACGGAATTGTTCCAGTGATTGATTAAGGTGACCTTCAATATGCTTGACCCGCTCCAGCACCGGTTCATCCCGGAAAATATCCAGCGAAGCATTGGCCGCCGCACAGGCCAGCGGGTTCGCCATATAAGTGGGACCATGCATAAAAGCCTTGTCCGGATCATCAGACAGAAACGCCCCATATACTCTGTCCGTTGCCACAGTCGCTGCCATGGCCACAGTTCCGGCGGTCAGGGCCTTGCCCAGACAGATAATATCCGGCGTAATCCCGGCCTGTTCACAGGCAAACATGGTTCCTGTACGGCCAAATCCAGTAAATATTTCATCCAGAATAAGCAGAACATCCTGTTTCTGACATTGTGCAGAAATAGCGGCCAATGTCTCAGCCCCATGAAATTTCATGCCCCCCGCCCCCTGTACCAGAGGTTCCATAATCACGCCCGCAATCTGATCCTTGTTTTCCGCAAGAAATGCGCCGAATTCCAGAATTTCCTCAGGCGTTTCCGGCAGAGGGCGCAGGAATTGCTGCTGCAGGAATCCGCTGAAAGCCTTATGCATACCTGACGCATTACCGCCGACAGACATGGCCGCCGTGGTGTCACCGTGATAGCCGGACTGAAAACAGACAAAACGATGATGGCCCTCTTCCCCCAGATTTGACCAATATTGAACCGCCATTTTAAGGGCTATTTCAACGGACACAGACCCGCTTTCGGAAAAGAAAACATGATTAAGGTCGCCGGGCAAAAGATCCGCCAGACGCTTTGCCAGAGTAGCTGCCCCTTCATGCACCAACCCGCCCAGCATCACATGGGACATATTGCGGACCTGAGAAATGATTTTTTCCTGCATCACCGGATTGTTATAGCCATGACAGGCCGTCCACCATGAGGCAATACCATCAATGAGCTGTCGTCCGTCGGAAAGTTCTATGGTCACGCCATCCGTGGCCACCACCGGCAAGGCATCATCGGCTGTCTGCATCTGGGCATAGGGCAACCAGATATTACCGTAACCTTCGACAAACCAGTCGGGCAGTTTTTTGGCCATTATGCGCTTTCCGGTGAAATTCCAAGGCGAGCAAACAGATCAAGGTCTGTGTTCTGCATGGGGTTCGTAGTGGTCAGCAGTTTTTCACCATAAAAAATACTGTTGGCCCCGGCCATGAAGCATAGGGCCTGCATCTCGTCATTCATGGCTTCGCGCCCTGCGGACAGGCGCACATATGAGGCCGGCATCAGGAGCCGTGCCACCGCAATGGTCCGGATAAAATCAAAAGGGTCCATCTGACCCTCGCCGTAAAGTGGGGTTCCCTCCACCTGCACCAGCATATTGATGGGAACACTGCCCGGATGCGCCGGTAAATTGGCCAGCGTTTGCAACATTCCAGCCCGGTCCGCCTTGCTCTCACCCATGCCGATAATACCGCCGCTGCAGACATTTATTCCAGCCCCGCGCACATTCTCTAGGGTATCCAGCCGATCCTGATACGTGCGGGTGGTGATGATTTCCTTATAATATTCCGGCGAGCTGTCCACATTGTGATTATAATAATCAAGGCCCGCCTTCTTTAAGGTAGCCGCCTGTTCCTCATCCAACATCCCGAGCGTCATACAGGATTCCAGTCCCAGATCACGCACGCCCTTGATCATATCGCATACCGCCGCCATATCGCGGCCTTTGGGACTGCGCCAAGCGGCCCCCATACAATAGCGTGTTGCGCCGTTGGCCTTGGCGTTTCTCGCGCCCTCAAGCACCTTTTCCACCGCCATCAGCCGCTCGGCCTCCACATCAGTGGTATAGCGGGATGATTGGGGGCAATATTTACAATCTTCGGGACAGCCGCCGGTTTTGATACTGCATAGCTGTGACAATTGAACTTTGTTGGGATCAAAATATTTCCGGTGCGTGGTCTGTGCCTGAAACAACAAGTCCATCATGGGCAGGTCAAAAAATTCCAGAATTTCCCGTTTGGTCCAGTTATGACGAAA
>DRKK01000234.1 GCA_011051815.1 Sphingomonadales bacterium
ATTCCGGCTTTTCAGACAAAATTCATTCAATATCTGGCGATTCTGTGTCGCAAGGGGTTTACCATCAAGGGTTACCTTGCCCTCTTTGATTACGATTTGTCCCAGAGATATGTGGCCTTCCAATCCGGGATGGTCCGTGAACTGTTCAAGCGGCCTGTCCCCCAGCCTGTTTTCTTTGGCCACATCGAGAATCAGCAGAAATGAAATTTTGTCTTTCAGGCCCAAATCCACTGCCGGGGATAAATCTGCCGGTTTTACCGCCCGGCCGCGCACATCAACACCGGCCTTATAAGCCACATCATCAGACGGAATATGTTCCGTCAGGATGCGACAATCATCACGCGATACGAAAGCCTTTATTTCTGCGGAAACGCTTGAAAATATTAAGATTTTGTTAATGATTAATGTTGCAAAAATACATCGCCACATGTTGTCCGCTCCTGCTATCCCTTTAAATACAGCATTTCTTCACTATCCCACATGTGTGTGTTTTTTGCAACAGATGAGGATAAATTGATAAATATGTCATTTTTATTAATGACAGACCAAGTTCACGCGGCTATGGTCTCAATCGAACGTGAGGCCCAAGTCTAGGGAGGGAAAACCTCTACACCACGTCGGAAAAATTAAAAATAATATTCGGCTAATAAAAATAAATTATTTAATTAAAAAAAAGCAAGACTGTAACGGTCTTGCTTTTTTTTGGTCTGTGCGCAAAAGGTCAATAACCCGCCGCCTGACCGTCTTTTCGCATTTCGGATGCCGCTTTATAGACGCCCTGCTTTTCGTCCCACAGAATCATCTGATAGCCGCCGTAACCGCCCTTGCCCACCTTGACCTTGTGACCCCGTTTGCGCAGGTCAGCAACCACGCTATCCTCAACACCTGATTCCACATTCAACACGCCGCCGTCCGTCATAATTTCGCCCGTAGGCTGGCTTGAGCCATCATGACGGTAACGGGCCACATCCCCGGCCTCCTGGACATTCATGCCGAAATCTATGATGTTGGTGATGATCTGGGCATGACCCTGTGGCTGCATGCCGCCGCCCATCAGGCCAAAGCTCATCAGCGGTTTGCCGTCCTTCATGACGAAAGCCGGAATGATAGTATGAAACGGCCTTTTGCCCGGCGCATAAACATTGGGATGGCCTTTTTTCATGGTGAACAACTGCCCCCGGTCCTGCAACATAAAGCCAAGGCCATCAGGCACCAGACCGGACCCCATACCCCGGTAATTGCTCTGAATCAGGCTGACCATCATACCGTCCTTATCGGCCACGCTCATATATATAGTGTCGCCATTTTTCAGCACATCGGGGTCAGGATATTTCACTTCACGGATAACGCTGTCCATATGAATCAAGGCACGGCGCTCGGCGGCATATTCCTTTGACAGCAGATGCGCGATAGGAGCCTTGTAAAAATCCGGGTCCGCATAGAATCTGGCCCGGTCCTCAAAGGCCAGTTTCTTGGCCTCCGCATGAACATGCAGGTAATCGGCGCTATTATGGCCCATGGCGGCCAGATCGAACCCTTCCAGTATATTCAGCTGTTCCAGTGCGGCAATCCCCTGCCCGTTCGGCGGCAGTTCATAAACGTCATACCCCCGGTAATTAACCGATTGCGGCTCAACCCATTCACTGTGATGGGCGGCAAGGTCTTCTTTACGCAGGTACCCCCCAATGCGCCGCATATAGCTATCAATGGTGTCTGCAATGGGACCGTTGTAAAAGGCATCCCGCCCACCGTCCGCAATCAGGCTCAATGTTCTGGCGAGATCAGGGTTTTTAAAAACCTGTCCTTCTATGGGGGCCTTCCCACCAGGATAATAGGTTTGGAAGAAATTTGCCATATCCTCCACCCCGTTCTTCGGGTCAAGATAACGGCTACCAGCCACCTTCATATAATAGGCGATCAACTGGCTGATCGGAAAACCCTCGCGCGCGTAGGCAATGGCGGGGGCCAGATTTTCCTTCATGGACAGCCGGCCGAATTTACCATGAAGCGCGAACCAGCCATCCACTGTCCCCGGCACAGATACCGGAAGAACACCAAATGGCGGAATATCGCCCCGTCCCCGTTTCTGTAATTCAGCCGCAAGATCATCATAACCCATGCCCATGGGCGAACGGCCCGACCCGTTCAGGCCGTAAAGCTTTTTTGATTTCGGGTCCCAGACAATGGCAAATATATCGCCGCCAATGCCGCTGCCGGTGGGTTCCATAAGGCCAATGGCCGCGTTGGCCGCAATGGCCGCGTCAACCGCCGTGCCGCCTTTTTTAAGAATATCCAAGGCAATCTGGGTTACCAGAGGGATGCTGGTGGCGACCATGCCGTTTCGGGCGATAACCTGAGAACGGGTAGCAAACGGCGCCCCTACATTGCGGTCCCCGCGATTGGACTGTGGCCAGTCATCCCCCGCCGTCACATCATCAATGGTCGTCATGAAAAGCCCCATAACAATTAAAAAACTTAAAATATACCCCATGGCATCCTCCGGGAGTTTATTTGCGTCCGTCCAGAATGAACTGGCGCACATCTTTGGCCAGCTTTTCAAAAGAAGGATGATGGAGATACATCATATGCCCGGCCTCAAAATAATCCATGGTGATCCTTTTCGGGTCCATGCCATATTGGGCCATGGTATATTCGGTGCCGAAAAAGGGCGTTGCCATGTCAAAATAGCCATTGGCCACATAAACGCGCAGGTCTTTGTTCTGGCGCATGCCCCGGGCCACATAATTACCCAGTGCCGGATAGCCCCCGGTCCAGTTTTTCCCCTGTTTCCAGTTCCAGTTCCGGCCCGGTTTAAAGCTCAATACCTCATAGCGTTCATCCCGCACCACATTAAGATCACGGGCGAAATAATCATTGATCGCGGCAGTATAGGCGGCGCTGATACCATAACCGGACGGGTCGGCCTCAAAGGATTCGCCGGCATCATCTTCCTCGGTGCCAGTATAGCGACCATCCAGACGGC
>DRKK01000235.1 GCA_011051815.1 Sphingomonadales bacterium
CAGGCCCGCCCCGTTCCATTTTCCACTACCAGCCCCCGCCGCCCAGAACAAAATCGGCGACGAGACATTCTCGCCGGTGATTGTTGGCATATCAAGGGGCAGAAACTGACTTGTTGCCAAAGGAATCACCTGTTGCATCGGCGCGGTCCCGCTGTCGGCAAGGCTATTGCGGTTCAATAGGGACTTGGAAAATTTCACCGCCCGGCAATCCATACCCTGCAGGCCGATTTCGGTTTCCTGAAGCATAAAATCCTCTTGTTCAAGGCCGAGGGTCAAGGTCACTATATCCCCCGTTGTCAGGTCGTCATATTTATGAGGCAGGGCAAATTGCGCGGTCTCCCGCCCGGCCCAGGCCAGATCAAGCTGGATTTCAGATGCCGTTTTCGCCGCATCCGCCGAAATTACAAGAGGATGAGCGCTTTGCCGCACAATGTCACTGGTTGCCGTCAGCCTGCGCGCCCGCTGAAACCCGGTCTGATAATCCCGCGCCGGATCAATGAAGGACAGGCCAATTTCTCTGGGCAGGTCAAGGTCCTGTTGCCGGGTCAGACTGATTTTCCCGGAACGGTCTGATTTTCGGGCAGCCTGCAAAATATCGGCGGAAGGTATGACCACGTCAGCCCCTCTCTCCAAACGGCGAAAAAGCAGACTGCCCTCCTGCTCTACCACGTCAAAGTTATAAATTTGCGCCAACTCCTCTATGGCCACGCGGGACTTCATAGGACCGGGGATCATATAACCGTCCACCATCTGCACAAGATCGCTCACATCATAGGACGGCACGCCGGAAAGCCGGCAAATATCAGCGGCTATATCTGACAGAACGATGGACCCGCCGCTGTCAGCAATAACCTCAAAAGTCAGATTGGGTATCCGGTTGGCATATTCGCCAAGGGCCAGATCCTCAAACACCACATAAGCCAGACCGCGAAAGGCGTTCACATTGGCCATACCCTCAATGGCCTCTATCATCGGGTCGGCTTTTTGAAAGTCGCTCCCGTTGTAAAGGCGCATACTGCCGCCCACGGCCAGTTTTCCGGCACTATCGCGGAGCAACTTGCCGTCAGCCCAAATGCGGCCCACATCGGCAATCTGACGGGCGGAAAGGGCCACGGCAAATGAGGCGGCGTAGCTATAGGTAACGGTCGTGACCTTTTGCCCGCCGCCTTTACCGCCGCCACCTTCGGTTTTTTCAGACCTGCTTTCTGTCAAACCAGATGACCAGATCATATTGCCGGGCAGGCGCATAGTCCCATAAACCCGCGAAATCGGTTCACCATAAGCTGATGTCTGAACGGTAAGGTCTTTCAGCCGCCCGCCTTCGATTGTCCGGGAAGATGTCCCGCCGAAAATCGCCCGGTCTACACTGCGCCCGACCAGACCACCCACCAGACCGCCGATGGGACCACCTATGGCGGTGCCCACCACGGTAAGGACTATACTTGCCATAATTCTATTCCTTTATCTTTCCGGAAATGAATGAACTGATATAATTCTGGCCCGCCATTCCGGGTCCAGGCCATGTTCCACGACCCGGCCATATTTTTCACAGGCATGGATGATTCCCCTGTCAGACAGCATAGCGGCATGTTCCAGATACCGCCCAAAACGCAGGATAACCACATCTCCGGCCATCATATGCGTCATTGGTTTTTCCCCAAAACCAGCCATCCGGGCATAGCGGGAAATAGCCTCTCTGCCCGGTATTTTCTTATATCCCGTAAAATCAAAAGCCCCCGGATTCAGGGTTTTTGCCACATGGACAATCAGGCCGACACAATCCAGTCCCGACGCCCTATCCCGGCCCTGATGGCGAAAGGGGCTGTCCACACAGTCCCGCGCCGTCAAAAAGATTTTTTGTCGATGCAGATCAGATATGGTCATTTGAAAAAAACTTTGCTATCACTATGCAACAGAAAAATAAAATAAAGGATTTGTCTGTCATGGACATGAATGTTATCGGATTACATATCCACGAATTACGCAACCAGAGCCGTTTTATTGAGGCCAGTGTGGATATTCTCAATCAATCAATGGAGAAACAGGCTCCTGTTGGTATTTTCTTTGCCCTGCAAAATATCATGCTCGGCACCAACCAGATCGCCAGAACCCTGTGGACACCCCGGAAAAAGGGCAAGGAACGGGCAGCGTCTCTGCGCCAAACCCTCGAGCTACCGGAAAAATATCCCCTGAATAATGAGGGAATTCTGTCTCTTGTGGATCATGCGGATGAGGCCAATGATCAATGGCTCGCTCAATCCAAGGATCAATATATCCTGTATGATTTCATTGGCGATATTGCCAATAGTCAGCATAAGGACGTTGAAACCAAAAATATTTACCGCGCCTTTGATATAAATACCAAAATCTTCACATATCGCGGGATCAGCTATAATCTGGAAGCCCTACTCAAGGCCATTGCTGATGTTAGCAACCGGGTAAATCAAATACATGTACGTATGTTTCCCGACCAATGGGAAGAAGTGAAGGACGAAGAACCTACCCCGGAACCGGAAAAGAAAGCGGCTCCGAAAAAGGTAGCTCCAAAGAAACCAGCGGCTAAAAAACCGGCCCCCAAGAAAACCACGGCCAAGAAAAAAGCACCCGCCAAAAAGACTGTTGCAAAAAAGTAACCCCCTATTTCAGGCCGGGATAGTCATATAGGGAATCCGTTCCCGGTATGGCTGTCTCGCCTCTGAAATTCTCAAAATTCTGAAATTTATTTTTGCAGATTGCCGCCCGCTTGTCACAGCCCGCGACCGCCTGATAGATGTCACCAGTCATCATTGGCTCTGGCATTCTGTCAAACAAGACAAACTGCCCGGCGGCAAAGACTTTTACCTCTGACATGCGGCCTGAGTTTGCCCCGCTTAACCAGCACACCACGCCGTAATCATACCATCCATCGGCCTCAATCCGGCTGGTGTCCGTAAAACTGTCTGATCCCGAAACATTTGTCACTATACCCAAAACCGAGAATTGAGCCAGATTAACATGGCAGTTTTTTGCCCCCAGATCCGCCCGACATTCCGGCGAGAAAACATCCCCGATTGTCTGTTGCAATTTCTGGGTCAAGCCTCTGATCTCAACAGTGAAACTTTGATCTTTCAGGGTAAATTCACCGAGCCACCCACTTTGGATATAGAGCTTGCCCTGACTTAAATCCCGCCAGTTCACCTGAAAAATGGATATACGTCCATGATCAAACAAGCCCGCCCGAATATCCCCTTCCGTCAAACCATCCGATGATAATATGGCGCTCACCTCCAGATTATCCACATTCAGGCTATTGGTACTGCTGACAGAGGAAGGTAGAAAACTATTCACGGGCTGAAAGATCAAATTATCAATTTCAAGCTCTTTATCATGGGTGGCAAAACCCATGCGGACCCCGTCCCGGCGGGTTATGACCCAACAGGTAACCATGGTGGTCACCTCGCCGGACAAGTGTGTTTTGAGCGCTGCGGAAATGACTTTCATCTATAGCCTCACCTCTATGAGCGATATAGACGGAATTTGCCCGGCCCGGTAGCTTTCCAAAGTGATACTCAGAAAATCCTCGGCAAAGCGCACCGGTACGTCAAATTCAAACCCCGCTGTGATGACAACCCCGGCCAAGGGCGCCACATCAAAACTGACAATCCCGCTTGTGCTATCAACCTGCCATCCACTATTTTGTATCACCCCATCCAGTGCAATAACCACCGTTCCCGCAACCGGTTTTACAATGTCCCGCACATGTAGCGTGCCGCCGCTGTCATAATTTTTGATCAATTGAAATGACACTTTGACCCCATCGCCAATGGCAATCTGCTGATCCGTGGCCACAGCCACCTGATCCGGAGATGTGCTGTTGTAATCCAGCCAGTCCTTATAGCGAAAGCCATTGGCCCGCCCGGCCCGCGCCCGAAAAAAGCTCAACAGACCCGCCAGATCACTCTCTGACCGCAAGCCCATTCCGATGTCATAGACATTCCGGGCCTTAGCCCATTCCCGATTACGTTGTTCATGGCCCGATGCCATTTCAACTATATTGGTTAAATATTGCGGCCCGCCGCTGGCCCCAAAACTAATGTCTTCCGGCAGACGTATTTCATGAAATCCTGTCATAATATTTTCCTGACCTTTGGTATATATCACCCCGTCCCGCACCAGCTGTGGATAGGCCCAGACGAAAACCTGATTAAATCCTGCCTTGAACCCCAGCCCCGCGGCCTTAATAATATTTTTCCAGTTGCCTGTGGTCGACGCCAACAGATTGAACCCGGCGAAATAATGCGTTTTGGTGAGAGGGTAAGACAGGTCCAGGCTGATCTTGTCGTGGGCCGCCGTTCTTTTTCCCCAATCCCCATTCAGTACAAAGTCATAATCCTCTATCTGAAAGAAATCAAAAGCCGGATTTTGCCAACGCATTTTTGGGAAATTCGCACTTGCCGCCATAGGGGCATTATCCAGCAAAACCTGCGGGCTGAAAAACAACAGCCCCACCTGTGCCATAGCATATTGCAGTTTGATCTGATCCCGAAGCCATAGTGTAGACAGGCCAAGTTTATCGCCGAGCCAGTTCAGATAATCCTGCTGGGCCGTGGTCGGCACCTCCGTGGCGAGCATATGTTTGGCCGGCAGGGCCTTGGTGGTTTCCGTGATATAAAGTGCCGTCGTGACGTCATCATAAAAATGCGGAACGCCGGTGCCGCCCTGATCAATCCACCACCATGGCTCCCCAATCTGATAAAGATGAACGGCCCCCGTTTGCGCCGCAATCTGACCAAAGGCCAGAAATACATCGCGCAGATAATCCAGGGCCACCTGATTTGTCGGCGCAATCAGGCTGGACGGGGGCACCCAACCGGTCAGGGCCGGGATGCCGTCATAGGCCTTTTGCTGCCAGCTTGCGGGGATATTCTGAGCCAGAATTTCATAGGACAGCGAGAGGATGACTTTAAAGCCAAAAAATGTCGCCCGGGTCAGAAAGTCCTGATGCCAGCTTATGGCCGCCTTGTTCAGTTTTGCCTTGGCCGGATCAATGACATAGCGCCCCTCTGCCCCGTCCCAGCTCAGGTTATAATAATGGCTCATGCCCACATAATGAGTAATCCATTGGCTGTACCCCAGCCGCATCATGTTCCAGATGACCCGCTCCGGGGCAAGGCTCGTCACATCGTCATAACCGTTGGCTATGCGCAGGTCATGGCTTTGCACAAAGGCATCGCCCACTTTCAGGGTTGATGTAGGCCCCATGACCTTTATCTGTGAGACGGTCACCTGAGCCTCAATAGCGGCGGGCAATGGGCCGGTGGTGACGCCGTCAAAGGCCTGCGGCACCATGCTGATAAACATGCGGTCAATATCGCCGGGGTAAACCGGGTCCGCTTCTGATGGGAGTAAAAAGCCGCCATCCAGATTGTCAAAGTCCAGTGTAATCACCGCATCTTGCGTTGTCCCCACCGCGTAATTCCACAGCCGTACATACCATGTGCGCGCCGCGCCATTCTGATCCCGGCCCTCTATGGTCAAAGTCGGACTATTCAGCACTTCGAGCGTCCTGATATTACTGCTCTGCCAGCGAAAGCTCAAAACCATATGGGCATAGTCTTTGGCACTTTCATAGCGATGAAAGGGATGATCCAGAACATCCACACTATCCCAGATCAGGCCGCATAAATCCTCATAACGGTAAAAAACCAGATCAACCGTCAGGCTGTCAAAACCCGTACTTACGACAGAGGCCATCATGGGCCGGGGGAAGTTTATCGTCCAATAGGGCGGGGAGAAACGGCGGATAAATGTTTCCGCCGTCTGATCCTCTTGCTTGGCCAGCCAGTACATTACAGATCCCTCTCGGCCCGGTCCATGGCCCGGCGCACCGCCACGGCAACCTGCCCCGCGCTGCGCTGTGTCATGTCATTACCGCCGCCCTGATTGGTGATATTAATGGTGATATTGTTTGATTTAGAGGACGGGGCAATAGTACCGCCGCCGCCGGGGATAATCCGGCCAGGGCTTTCCGGTACGAACAGCTCCGGCCCCCGCTCCCCCACCAGATAGGGCTGGCGCGCACCAACGGTGCCGCCGCCAGCCCGGCCAAACAGGGCACTACCCGCCAAATCACCCAGAAAACCGCCGATGCCGCCGCCTTGCCCGAAAATACTGTTCAGACCCGACTGTATGGCGCTGTTGGCGATGTCATTCAAAACGGACAGGGCGGTTCGTTTCAGGCTGGAAAAGCTGAGCTCACCGGACCGGGCAAAATTCTGAAAAGCCCGTGACATGCTGTCACCCACATTACCCTAGACTGTCCAGACCGTTAAAATCCTTCTCAATATCCGCAAGCTGCCCGCGCAAATCCGCACTGTCCCCCCTGATCTTCACGACCAGGCTGTCAAGTATTGTCTCTGTCATATTTTTTCCCAATAAAAAACCCGCCGGGTGGCGGGCCAGTTCAATGTTATATCGTGTATCTCTTGGTAAAGTTCCTTAACTGAAACATAGGTTATTTAATGGGACAGTTCATATTATCATATCTGCGAAAGAGTCCCTCTTTTACCCTTCTTCTCTTATTCATTTCATCAAGCCAGAACTTGAACTCCTCATGTCGCTCGACTAACAAAACTCTCGCTCTTTTTATGGGGGAATATAAAGCGGAAATATCTAATAAATCCCCCAATACGTCCCCGATAGCTGCAATAGTATTTCTTGCATTTCGAGATAGTCTCGCGGCTCTAAGCAATGGTATTAAAACAGCGGCCATATGTAATAATTTTCCGGTTCTGGGGTCCTTAATTTGCCTAAGCATGTTTTCAATAATGATATTTATCTGGTTTAATTCATTTTGACTTTTTAGAACTTTTTCAGTTGCTTCATCATGAGAAAGTTTGGCATTAAGAAATTCTACCCATACTTTATTACATTCTGCTGATAACTTCTCCGCCGTTCTTTTTTGCTCAGACTTATCATTAATGACGATATAGCTCTGACCCCTGCCAAAACGTAAGTATTGTTCGATAGAGGACTTGGTATGCATACTTGGTTGACGCATAGTGAGTCTCCAATATGTTGTTAAATAAAAATATTAATAGTAAGGTTAGGAAAGGACTCTAATAAAGAAAAATAATCGTATGTAATGTAAAGAGTCAGCATTGATTATAATAGGGGATTAAGGCTATCCAGTTTCAAAATATAATACAAAAATTCATAATGCTCGGCACCGGAGTTATACTGATCTTCGTTTCCATATTTGTCGTTATAGAGGTGCGAGAATATTACTGGGACAATGAATATAAACGCATGAACCAGGAATTTGCTGAAGCCACGAAAAAGATTGAGCGAAGCATTGCCGCAAGCAACCGTCTGGACGAAGAAATCAGACAAGCTGTCAGAGAAAGAGAGCGCAAAACCAGACAACACCATATGTTACTCAGTACAGCTTTCAAAGAAAGCCGCTGTTCGGATTTTTTGGAACTTCTCGATTTTGAAGTACCTTTGATTATCCCGGAAAGCCTTCTAAAAGCGGATCTTTATATGCGCGGCACATGCGCAAAACAAAATTTCTCCAAAGCCTTTGCTCTTTATGATACGGCTTTACATTATATTTATGATGACAACCCGAAAGCTATTGCCCAACCTAAGATATTATTTGAAGAATATTACGGGTATACCGCCCATATTAAATTTCGTCTGGCAACTCTTTACTGGCGCGGCCAAGGAGTTTTACAGGACAAAAAGAAGGCTCTGGAATTATCAAAAGACGCGGTCATCATGCTAGCACCGTGGTATGCCAGAATAAACCACCGCCCGCCCGATCCC
>DRKK01000236.1 GCA_011051815.1 Sphingomonadales bacterium
GGGGGCCTGTGTGATCCTGTTTGCCTCTGATTATATTCGCGAGATGCAGGCCCTTGGCGTTCAGTTTGACATTACCGAATTTGACTGTCTTGATCAGTTGTTGGATTTAATTGCGTCCGGGGAAATCACCCATCATATGCCCGGCGCCCATCCGCCCTATCATCTGGTGATCAGGCCGCATCCAAAGGATACGCCGGGTAAATATGATGAATATATCGCGCGGACTTGTGAGAATTTAACTATCGTGATCGATGACAGGGGGGCCGGGAGCGATGCGGTGCGGGCGTCTCATATGGTGGCGGGCCACGGGTCGTCCTTGATGACGGAGGCTCGGGCCTTGTCAGTTCCGGTACTGGAATTGGAGCCGATTGTCAGGTGTCGTAAAGACCCTGAAAAAACGCCCGCATAATTTCAGTTTTATTCTCTGTTGACTTTGTGGTCATCAGGTCGCCAATGGAGCTGGTGCAAATATTGCCGCCCCGTTTTGTTTGCAGATCAAAAAAACGGTCGGCGGTAATAGAATAGGTGGCGGTGTCATATTTTTCGCCGTTTCGGATGCCGTAATCTTGATTATAGCCGTCAAGTTGATAACCAATAAGCTCCAGACTGTTCATCCATTGCCAAAGCCCTGCATGCTGACCACCGCTGATCCGTTGGAGGTTAAGGCGGTCAAAACCGTGTTTGGTCAGCAAGGCAACGGATTCCAGCGCGGCCCCTTTGATGCTGCGGTCGCCGAAGACGATGCTCAATTCGGCGGACCGTAAGCTGTGATTGATATATTTCAGGCAAACCACACCGATATGACGGCCACTTTCCTTGCCAAGAACCACCAATAGCAGGGAAGTGGGATCGGCCATCTCCGCCGCAACGATTTCGGCCTGTTGGGCCTTATTGACGGGAAAGACGCCGTGAACCAGATATTGGGTGGTGACGGGGTCATTGAACCAGCTATGCCAATGGCCCTGCATCACGTCCTTTTCAATATCCGGCTGGCGCAGGATGACAAGCTCCCCCTCCAGAAAAATATCGTCCTTTTGTGGCCAGTGGTCTGTCATGCGGTCTGTCATGATGTTTATCCAATATGGGTCAAGACCTCAAATGTACCACAGACACATAAAAAGAAAAGACCTAACCACCAAAGATGCTCAGGATGGATTGCGGGGCCTGATTGGCAATGGACAGGGCCTGTATGCCCAGCTGTTGCTTTACTTGCAACGCCTGCAGGTTAGCACTTTCCTTGGCCATATTGGCATCCACCAGATTACCGATGCCGATCTCAATGGTATCGGCAATCTTGTCGGCAAAGACCCGTTGGGATTCCAGTGATTTGCCCCCGGCGCCAAGCTTGGTTAGGGACGCACTCACCGCCGCAAGCGATGTGGATACATCCGCCAATGCCGCTGAGGCCAGTGCTTGCGTTGAAATGCCCTGCGCCGCAGTAATGGATATATTGCCGCCGCCTAATGTCAGATTCTGATGGGCGATGGAAATGGTCTGGGTGGCACTGGGGTTGGTGATGGCTACGATGGCATCTGTGCCCCCGTCCAAAAGGTTAGTGCCGTTAAACTCGGCATTATTGACAATGATGGATATCTGATCCCGCAAGGCCTGAAAATCTTCATTTAACGCACTTCGGCTGGTGGCGTCCAGTCCGGCATCGGCCGCTGCGACGGCTTTGCCCTTCATTTCAATGAGCAGGTCAGAGATGGCTCCCGCCGCTGCCAGTGCAATATCGGCGGTACTGATTGACCGGTCCAGGCTTTGCTTGACCGCGCTATAGCCCTTCAGGTCGGCCCGTAATTTCTGGGCGATTGAGAATATGGCGGCATTGTCTTTTGCCGATGAAACCCTTAGGCCGGGGTTGATACGAGTCTGGGTTGTTTCCAGCTCACGTGTCGATTTATTCAGGTTAAAGAGGGCCGACAGAGCCGTTGAATTGGTATTGACAGAAAAAGCCATTTTATTAATCCACTTAGAAGATTTTTCCTGTAAATGCTGTCCGGAGGATGCCATGCGATGGCATTTGGCATCCTCCGGACCGCATGTTACGTTTCAGAATGCACGCGAAGGTTATTTATAATTATCCGCCGAACAGACTCAATATTGATTGCGGGGCCTGATTGGCGATGGAGAGAGCCTGAATACCCAACTGCTGTTTCACCTGCAGGGATTGCAAATTGGCGCTTTCCTTGGCCATATTGGCGTCCACCAGATTGCCGATGCCCACCTCAATGGTATCAGAAATTTTATCGGCAAAGGTTCGTTGAGATTCCAGCGATTTACCGCCAGCGCCAAGTTTGGTCAGAACCGCATTAACCAATGCCAGCGAATTATCAATATCTGTCAAGGCCGTTGCCGCAAGGGTCTGGGTCGTAATTGTCTGCGCCGCTGTAATGGTGACATTACCGCCGCCCAGTGTCAGATTCTGATGAGCGATGGTAATGGTCTGGGTTGCATTGGGATTGGTAATTGCCACAATGGCATCCGTACCACCATCAATCAGATTGGTTCCGTTGAATTCCGCATTGGCCACAATGATGGTAATCTGGTCCCGCAGGGCCTGAAAATCCTCATTCAGGGCTGTTCGGCTGGTGGGGTCAAGACCCGCATCAGCGGCGGCCACGGATTTTTCCTTCATTTCAATGAGCAGATCCGATATGGCACCCGCGGCGGCAAGGGCGATGTCGGTGGTGCTGATGGACCGGTCCAGGCTTTGTTTAACCGCACTATAACCTCTCAGGTCCGCGCGCAGTTTCTGGGCGATAGAGAAAATCGCGGCATTGTCTTTTGCCGTTGAAATTTTCAGGCCGGTATTAATACGCGTCTGGGTTTGTTCCAGATCTCTGGTTGTATTGTTCAAGTTTAACAGCGCTGACAGGGCACTGGCATTTGTATTAACTGAGAAAGCCATTCCGCTCTCCTTCCTTGTGTTGCATTCTGAACATGTCGTATCCCAATTCCGGAATAAACTGAATCTTAATATGCAAAGGGTGTGCCAATTATTTTTCTATGTAACTTGTTGAAATATAAGAATTATTTTTTGCATCATGTTGTCGGAAAAATCAGGGTGGAAGATTCTGCCATATGGGCGGCAAAGCTTGCACATTGGGCAGAGATCAGATGTTGCCAAGATACAAAAAAAGGAGCCGAAGCTCCTTGATTAAAGTGAGTGGAATTTATGTTAGATGGTTTGATTTAGGGTGATTGATGTGGGGTGCTTATTGGTTGATTTCGACCCGTCAGCACCATACCGGTTGGCTTGATTCTGTCTTTTGACAACCTCATCGCTGATGGTTTTAATCATATTTTCGGAAATTGTTTTCAGGGCTTTGATCAGTCTTGTATGACGGGTCAGAACAGATTGAAATAGCCGGGATTCCTGCTTAAGCTGGCGAATTGCCGGACCATTACCGCTGCCAAGCAATCCCCCCCGATTTTTTAAATCTGCCATTTCTTTCTGGTAGCTGGCCATGAGCTGGTTTTTCAGCGGTAAAAACTTTTCAAGTTCTTTGGGGCGGTTTGTTTTAAGCAGCTTGGTTTCTTCTGTAATCACACGGGTAAGGTCTTTGATCGTATTGATCAGCGGGTCAAGATTTTCCGTATTTTCAGATAAGGGATTATTTGACATTTGCGGGCTCTGCTTCCTGTGTTTTTAAAATTTCCCGGTAAACGGAATCGGATAGCCCGATGCCGCCGTTACGGGAGATCTGATTGGCAATTTCTTCGCTGAGAACATCCTGGAAAACTTCCTCTGCCTGACCGCCGCCAAAGGGACCGTCGGATTTGATCCCCATGGACATGCTTTTCAGGATTTGAGACAGAAAAACGGCCTCAAAAGTTGTTGCGGTTTCCCGGGCCTTTTTCTCAAAGGCCGTTTGCGATTGATCTTGTTTAGGCCCAACATTATCCTGTGTGCGGACCTGTGCCTGCGGTGGTATGTTGAGGAAATTCATATCCATCACATCACCTCTATTTCCGCATGCAGCGCGCCGGATACTTTCAGGGCCTGAAGAATGGCGATCATATCCCGGGGGCCGATACCTAGAGCATTTAGGCCATCGACCAGATCCTGAAGATTAACCCCCGGTTTCAGGACAGCGAATTTCTTGCCCTGTCCATCATCAACTTCGACATCGGTGCGGGGGACCACTGCGGTATTCCCGCCGCCCAATGGATTGGGCTGGGATACTTGCGGGGTTTCAGAAACCCGAATGGTCAAGTTGCCCTGGGCAATGGCGACTTCACTGACTCGGACCTCATTGCCAATCACAATGATTCCGGAGCGTTCATCCACCACGACTTTGGCTTTTTGATCTGGCTGGACATAAATCTGTTCTATATCGGTCATTAGATTGACCATATTGTTGGTATAGGCCTCGGGCTTGATGACCAGGACCGTTGCCGGGTCGATGGCCATGGCGGTTTTGGTGCCCATTTTCTTGTTGATGGCTTCGGCAATGCGGTGTGAGGTTGTAAAGTCCTGATTGCGCAGGGAAAGATGGATTTCTTTCTTGGTGAGCATGGAATAACGGACTTCTTTTTCCACAATGCCGCCATTTGGAATGCGACCTGCTGTCGGAACTCCCTGTGTCACACTGGACGCCGTGCCACCGGCGGAGAAACCGGATACTTGAATGGAACCCTGTGCCACCGCATAGACTTCACCATCCGCGCCCTTGAGGGGGGTTACGATCAGGGTGCCGCCGCGCAGATTTTCCGCATCCCCAATGGAGCTGACACTGATGTCAAGGCGGGTTCCGGCCCGGGCAAAGGCGGGCAGGCTGGCGGTGACCATAACGGCGGCGACATTTTCACCCTTTTGCAGGGTGCCTCTGGTATTACCCCCGAGCCGTTCCAGCATGGCGGTGATGCTTTGTTCGGTATAGGGGGCGTTGCGGAGTGTGTCTCCGGTGCCATTCAGACCAACGACAAGTCCGTAACCGATCAACTGGTTTTCCCGGACACCCTCAATGACCACAAGGTCTTTGATGCGCGAGGCAGCCTGAGCAGGCAGGATATTTCCTGCTGCCATGAGGGTCATCACCACAAAGGTAATCAGCTTTTTTATCCGGGACTTCTGCCGCATATTAATTCCGTTTCAGAAAATTGTCATTATCTCTCAGGTCTTGTTATGCGAAATTCATGCCAATAGGGCGGGAAATGAATAAAAAAATAACACTTTGTTTTATAAGGCGTTTTCGAATCTTAGTGGTTAAGTGCGAATAGTAGTAGGTGGGATTTTTTTCCCGTTAGGGGCAATCCTTGCCGGGTAATAATGATAATTCCATCTATGAAGCCGTTGCTCAATCTGTTATTTATCGGGTCAGGATCAAACGGAAAGAGAATTTTATGGAAATCAAAGGACCAGGACGCATTACAACGCCCGGCGTTTCGCGTAAAGGCAAGAAGGGCCGTTCGGGCAGGACGGATTTCAGCAAAAATCTTTCTACGGAGGATGTTCATGCCGCCGCCCCGCCCAGTGGCACCTCACCCCTGACCTCGGTTAGCTCACTCCTGTCATTACAGGAACTCCCCACCAGCAGTGAGGGGCGCTCCAAGGGTCTTGCACTGGCGGAGGATTTTCTGGGTCATCTGGAAATTATCCGTCACGGGTTGTTGGCCGGGCAAATTCCACAGCGCCGATTGCAGGATGTGCTCACCATCGTTACACGCCAGAAA
>DRKK01000237.1 GCA_011051815.1 Sphingomonadales bacterium
AGGTGCCGCCTTATCCCAATCACCGCTGGGGAAGAAAGTGATCAACCCCCTGATTGAAAACCTGAATGAAACGATCATGAAAGACCTGAATAATATTACATTGCAGGACCTGTGTCAGCAAGCCATGCATGAAGGCGTTGAAACAGATTGTGCCAAGAATTTCACTTTTAACATCTAGGAGACAAACATGTCCGTAACGGAAACCGGAACAGAAGGCCGTGGCAAGATATATGACAATATCATCGAAACACTGGGCAATACCCCTTTGGTCAGAATGAACAAGCTGGGCCATGATCTTGAGGCGGATATTCTACTGAAACTGGAATTTTTTAACCCACTGGCGTCGGTCAAGGACCGCATCGGCGCCGCCATGATTGCGGATCTGGAAAAGCAGGGCAAGATCAAGGACGGCACCCGCATCATTGAGCCAACCTCCGGCAATACAGGTATTGCACTGGCCTATGTCTGTGCCGCCAAGGGATATGACCTGACGCTGGTCATGCCTGAAAGCATGTCCATGGAACGGCGCAAGATGTTGCTGATATTGGGCGCAGACCTTGAGCTGACCCCGGCAGAGCTGGGCATGAAAGGGGCCATCGCCCGGGCGCAGGAAATGGTGGACGCCTCCGACAATGCCGTTATGCCACAACAGTTTGCCAATGCCGCCAACCCGGCCATTCATGAGATTACCACCGCCAATGAAATTTGGAATGATACGGATGGCGCGGTAGATGTGGTGGTTTCCGGTGTCGGTACCGGCGGCACCATTACTGGCATTGGCCGCGCCCTGAAAGGCCGGAAAGACAGCATACAGATGGTGGCCGTGGAACCGGAAGACAGCCCGATCCTGTCCGGCGGTCAACCCGGCCCCCATAAGATTCAGGGCATCGGCGCGGGCTTTATCCCGGAAATTCTGGCCACAGAATATATCGACGAGGTATTGACCATCGGCAATGAAACCGCTTTTGAAACGGCCCGGCTTCTGGCCCGGGAAGAAGGTATCCCCGTGGGCATCTCATCGGGGGCCGCCGTGGCCGCGGCCATGGAGCTTGCCGCGCGGGACGATATGAAGGGCAAGATGATTGTGGTTATCATCCCCTCCTTCGCCGAACGCTACCTGTCAACGCCCATGTTTGACGGACTGTAAAATATGGGACATGTGATTTTGCGGGTACAGGGGACGGAATCCAGCCTACCTTTGGCGGAGCTGACCATCGGGCGCATTTTAGCCGAGGCCCGGGCGGTAGGGCTTACAGAATTTGCCGTCCTCTGCAACGGTGAAGAAATCCCCGGCCCCGGAAAATTATCCCCCAAGGCCGGGGATATATTTGTTCTTCTGCCCGCCGATTATGAAGACGCCGAAATCACCGTTGATATTTCCGATGAGCCAGCCAATGACCCTCAATGATGATCAGCTTGACCGTTATGCCCGCCATATCATCCTGAAACAGGTGGGCGGAGCCGGACAGCAAAAACTATTGGCGGCCAAAGTATTGGTTATCGGGGCCGGGGGGCTGGGCAGTCCGCTGATTCTTTATCTGGCCGCCGCCGGGGTGGGAACCATCGGGGTTATAGATGATGATCTGGTGAGTTTGAGCAATCTGCAACGGCAAATTCTCCATACCACGGATCAGATCGGCAACCTGAAAACCGACAGCGCCCGCCAGATGATCCATCGCATCAACCCGGATGTGAAACTTATCACAATTTCGGAACGACTGTCACCGGACAATGCGGAAAGCATCATCGGGGATTATGATATTGTTGCCGATGGCTGTGATAACTTTGAGACCCGCTTTGTGGTCAATGATGCCTGTTTGAAGCTGAAAAAACCCTTTGTGTCAGCGGCCCTGAGCCAGTTTGACGGGCAGATCAGCACCTTTAAAGGCTACCTTGCGAACAAGCCCTGTTACCGCTGTTTCATCCCGGATCATCCCGGTGATGTGGGCAATTGTGCCGAGGCCGGGATATTGGGCGCGGTCGCCGGCGTGGTCGGCAGCCTTCAGGCGGTAGAGGTCTTAAAAGAATTGCTGGAGCTTGGGGACAGTCTGGCGGGCAAGCTGCTGCTCTATGATGCCCTTGGCACCACCAGCCGCACCATAAAACTGCCTAAAGACCCGGGGTGTAAATCTTGTAATTAAATCCAGTCTTCCAATACCCGGTCCGGCGGATTGTGGCCATCGGTAAAGGTCTTGATATTGATCAGGACTTTTTCGCCCATGTCATTACGGCCCTCCACCGTGGCGGACCCCATATGGGGCAGAGCGACCACACTTGGCATCTCCAACAGTTTGGGGTTGACCGCCGGTTCATTCTCAAACACATCCAGCCCGGCGCCCGCCAGTTCCCCCGCCGCCAGCATCCTGATCAGAGCATTCTCGTCAATAACCTCCCCCCGGGACGTATTGATGATAAAGGCATGTTTCTGCATCAGCTTCAACCGCCGCGCCGACAACAGATGATAGGTGGCCGGGGTATGGGGGCAATTGACCGAAATCATATCCATGCGGGCCAGCATCTGATCAAGGCTTTCCCAATAGGTGGCTTCCAGCTCTTCTTCAATATCACTGCTGATCCGGTGACGGTTATGATAATGGATAGACAGGCCGAACGCCTTGGCCCGGCGGGCGACCGCCTGACCGATTCGGCCCATGCCGATGATACCCAGCCGCTTGCCCCAAATGCGGGAACCTTGTATCCCCGTCGGGGCCCAACCGCTCCATTCCCCGCTTTGCAACAGCCGCTCACCCTCAATCAGGCGGCGCGGCACCGCCAGCATCAGGGCCAATGTCATATCTGCCGTATCCTCGGTCAGCACGCCCGGTGTGTTGGTAACCGTAATGCTGCGCTGACGGGCAGAGGCCAGATCAATATGATCCACCCCGGCACCGTAATTGGCGATCAGCTTCAAATCCGGGGAGGCCTGGGCCAGGATTCGTGCATCCAGCCGGTCCGTCACAGTGGGTACCAGAACCTCGGCCTCTTTCACCGCTTCGGCCATTTCGGCGGCACTGAAAGCATGGTCGTCCAGATTAAGCCGCACATTAAACAGCTCCATCATCCGCGTTTCTATAATGTCAGGTAATTTTCTTGTGACAATGACCAGTGGCTTTTTCGATGTCATTCGGAACTCCGGTTTTATTATCCTCTGACCTGTAATAAAGGCTTGAGATCGCTTTTGCATTAAGTATCATGTCTAGCAGAAGTGCGCAGCAGATTCAAACATCTCAATCAGAAGAAAGTGTAAAATGACCTTTTGGCGGACCATATTTTTAATGACAGGCCTGTTGAGTATGGCCCTGAGTGCTGGGCCCGCACAAGCCAAGGAAAAAACCACTTTGGGCAAAAGCGGTTATCCGATACCGCGCTATGTATCGCTGGCCCGTGATACGGTCAATGTCCGCACCGGGCCGGATGGGAAATATCCCATTATCTGGGTCTTTAAAAAAGCCGGACTGCCGGTCAAAGTGATTGGCGAATATCAGGATTGGCGTAAAATTGTCGATTCGGAAGGGGCCCAGGGCTGGATATGGGGGCCACTATTATCCAGCAAGCGAACCGCCCTAATCATCAATGAGGAACAGGCGCTTTTAAAAAACCCGGCAAAGGATGAGCCAGTCGCCGTCATCGCCGAATCCGGTGTGATCGGCAAAATCAGAAAATGTACCGACGGCTGGTGTGAATTGGATGTGGATGGTTTTAAGGGCTGGCTGGAACAGCCGGATTTCTGGGGAACGCTGGACGGCGAAATTTTAGACTAACCCTCATCCGAAACATGGATTATCACATCCACGCGGGAGAATCTTTTACCCTCGGGCACCTCTGGCAGCACATCAATATTGATGGCGCCCGCCGGAATATCCTCAAGGCAGCCTTCTTCTTCCATAAAATAATGATGATGGTCGGTCACATTGGTGTCAAAATAGGTTCGGCCAGAATCCACAACCACCTCCCGCAACAGGCCGGCATCGGTAAATTGATGGAGACTGTTATAAACAGTAGCCAGTGACAGAGAGATATTAGCCTGTGTGGTTTCTTCAAACAGGGCTTCTGCTGTCACGTGGCGGGACGGCCCCTCAAACAATAGTTTCGCCAAGGCCAGACGCTGACGCGTGGGCCTAAGGCCTGCATCCCGCAATCTCTGCAACACTTGCGTGTATGGTCTGTCCTGTTCTTTATTCCGCATAATCATATCCTGCCTGTTCAGGCATCATAGCTTATTTTTACAAGATAACAAATTATTACCCTGACAGGCTTTTCCTAATCCCCGGTTAATATCCGGTCAACCAGCTCTTTTACCGTTGGCACAAAGCCATTGCTGAAAAAAGGATCCGTGGCAAAATTAAACGCCGAATGGCCCGCAAACATCAGGTTTTTTGTCACCGGGCCACCGTGCGCAATATCCATCAGGGTTTTCTGAATACAGAAACTGCGTGGATCTGCGCCCCGTCCTGTGGAATATTTTGTTTCGGGATTCTGGGACCAGTTGGAAAATTTGCACTGGCTGAGACAGCCCATACAGTCTTTTTGGTCCTGACGGATTTCCTGACATTCCGCCATGGTGGTAAAGACCAGCGTATTATCGGGGGTCTTCATGGCCTCAAAATAACCCTCGGCGATCCAGCCGTCGGCTTTTGGTTTATCTTCTGGCCGAACGAAATATTTTCTTTTTCCCGCCTGTATTTCGGCGGAAAATTCCTCTGTCTGTTTGGCGCTAAAGGCCACCTGACGTGCAGAACGGGATTCAAGATTACGCAGGAAAGAATTGCGCACCGCAGAGGCATAAAAGCCCGTGGGGCTGAAACGATGGAGCAGAATATCCCCTTCCGCCAGCTTGGTCAGCGCATCTTTCCATTTTTGCGGAATGGGGCTTTCCTTGGTCAGCAAAGGCCGGGTGCCATACTGAAAAGCGATGGGCCCGATTTCCGGATTATTGATCCATTTGGCCCAGTCCCGAAGATACCAGACACCACCCGCCATAATGATCGGCACCTTATGAAGGCCAAATTTATTCATCATAATCCGCAAGGCCGCAACGCGCGGATAGGGGTCCTGCGGCTCGCGCGGGTCTTCCGCATTGGTCAGGCCATTATGCCCGCCAGCCAGCCACGGATCCTCATAAACCACACTGCCCAGCCAATCGCCGTATTTACGGTAAGCCCGTTTCCACAGGATACCAAAGGCCCGGGCAGAAGAAATGATCGGATGATAGAAAACCTCATGCTTGGCCGCAATTTCGCTAAGCTTATAGGGCATACCGGCACCGCATGTGACGCCGTGAACCAAACCTTTGGCCCGGGTCAGCACCCCTTCCAGAATAGCCTCTGCACCGCCCATTTCCCACAGTACATTAATATGAATACGCCCCTTGTCGCCCGCCACATCATAGGCCTGCTGAACTTGGGTAACGCCGCCATCAATGGCATAGTCCACCAATTCCAGATGACGTTCCTGACGGGTTTTCCCATGATAAATCTGGGGAATGATATTACCCTGATCATCATAGCTGTCCGCATTAACGCAGGATACGGTGCCCACACCGCCCGCAGCGGCCCAGGCCCCGGCACTCATGCCATTGGTCGCAGAAATCCCCTTGCCCCCTTCCACCAGCGGCAACACTTCTTTCCCCGACATTAATAATGTATCAAGTAAACTCATAACACCCCTTATACCCTGTAATAACGCCAAATCCCCCTCTGGGATTCTGCTGAAATAAGACCGGATGTGCCTTTCTTATATGGGTATTTAGATTACCCTTTGCAAGAAATAATGGCCACCCGGCCTTAAATTAGGTTCTAAAAAAGGATGTTATTCCTCTTCACTTTGCTTGTTTTGGAGATCTTCACCGGTTTCCTGATCAACAGCGCGGCGGCTAAGGCGAACCTTGCCCCGGTCATCAACGGCCAGAACCTTGACCTTGATAATATCGCCTTCACTCAGGACGTCCGTAACCTGCTTGACCCGGTGATCTTCCAGTTCACTGATATGAACCAGACCATCCCGGCTACCCAAGAAGTTCACAAAGGCACCGAAGTCAACGGTTTTAACCACTTTACCTTCGTAAATCTTGCCAACTTCCGGCTCGGCAACGATGCCTTCAATCCATTTCAGAGCGGCTTCAATAGCGGACAGGTCAGAGGAGGAAACCTTGATGGTTCCGTCATCTTCAATATCAACTTTGGCACCGGTCACTTCACAGATTTCCCGGATAACCTTGCCGCCGGTTCCGATCACTTCGCGGATTTTTTCGCGGTTGATCTGAATGGTTTCAATACGCGGGGCATGATCGCTCATTTCCTCACGTCCGGAAGACAGAGCCTTGCTCATTTCATCAAGAATATAGGCGCGGCCTTCAGCAGCCTGTTTCAGGGCAACATCCATGATGTCCCGGGTAATGCCGGTAATCTTGATGTCCATCTGAAGCGAGGTAATGCCTTCGCTGGTTCCGGCCACTTTAAAGTCCATATCGCCCAGATGATCTTCATCCCCCAGAATATCGGACAGAACCGCGTAATCATCGCCTTCCTTGATCAGGCCCATGGCAATACCGGACACCGGACGTTTCAGGGGAACCCCTGCGTCCATCATGGCCAGTGAGCCACCACAAACAGACGCCATGGATGACGAACCGTTTGATTCTGTGATCTCGGACACCACACGAATGGTGTAAGGAAATTCATCATGACTTGGCAGTACAGCGTGCAATGCCCGCCAGGCCAGCTTGCCATGGCCGGTTTCCCGACGGCTTGTACCCATCATGCGGCCAACCTCACCCACGCTATAGGGCGGGAAGTTATAATGCAGCATGAAACGTTCTTTATAGGTGCCGGTCAGGGCATCAATGAACTGCTCATCATCGCCGGTCCCAAGCGTTGTGACCACTGTTGCCTGTGTTTCGCCGCGCGTAAAGAGGGCGGACCCATGGGTGCGGGGCAGGATATTCACTTCGGATGCAATGGCCCGAACCGTATCAAGATCACGACCATCAATACGCTTTTTGGTTTTGATGATGTCACCGCGCACGATGTTCTTTTCCAGATTTTTCAGCAGATCGCCCACGACACCTGCCATGGCCTGATCTTCTTCACTCACCAGTTCCGCTTTCACCCGGTCCTTGATCGCATTGATCATGGTTGACCGTGTCTGTTTCACGGTTTCACCGTAAGCGGCCCGCAGGTCATCCTCGGCAAGTTTAGCCACTTTGGCAGCCAATTCGGAATGATCTTCCGGTTCCGGCATCTCAATGGGGTCTTTGGCAGCCAGCTCGGCCAGCTCAATAATGGTGTCAATAACCGGTTGCATCTGCTCATGACCAAACATGACAGCGCCCAGCATGACTTCCTCAGACAGCTCATTAGCCTCTGATTCCACCATCAGAACCGCATCCCGCGTTCCGGCAACCACCAGATCAAGGTCCGATGTTTCAAGCTGCTCATAGGTTGGGTTCAGGATATATTCGCCGTCGATATAACCGACACGCGCCGCACCAATTGGCCCCATGAACGGCAGACCGGAAATGGTCAGCGCCGCGCTGGTGCCCACAAGGGCGGTAATATCCGGGTTGTTTTCCAGATCATGGGACATGACCGTGGAGACAACCTGTGTTTCATTTTTAAAGCCCTTGACGAACAAGGGGCGGATGGGACGGTCGATCAGGCGACAGGTCAATGTCTCGGCTTCGCCGGGACGACCTTCGCGCTTGAAAAAACCGCCGGGGATTTTACCGGCGGAATAAGCACGTTCCTGATAATTCACCGTGAGCGGGAAAAAGTCGATCCCGGCCTTTGGTGTTTTGGATGCTGTTACCGCTGTTAAGCAGGATGTCTCACCATATGTTACCATGACGGCGCCTGCGGCTTGACGGGCCACACGGCCTGTTTCCAGAACCAATGTCCGGCCACCCCAGTTAATTTCTTTTCTATGTATTTCAAACATATATATCTTACCTTAAACCTACGGCTTTCCGGCCCTGAGCCAGGCCCATCCCGGATCAGAGCTTTTGGAAAACCTTTTGTGCATGACCCCTATGGCCATACAATTGCCCGCTATTTTCTATTTACGCAGGCCAAGACGTTTAATCAATGACTGATAACGTCCTTCATCTTTTGACTTCAAATACGCAAGCAGACTGCGGCGCTTGTTCACAAGCATCAACAGTCCCCGGCGTGAATGATTATCTTTTTTGTGATCTTTGAAATGTTCGGTCAGATTGACAATTCTTGTTGTCAGGATAGCGACCTGCACTTCGGGGGAACCGGTGTCGCCGTCACAAGTGGCGAATTCTTTAATCAGTTCCTGTTTCTTTTCAGCTGTAATCGACATCATATACTCCTTATCAAAAATTAAATGTTAAACACCCGCACCGGTTTCAGGATCGATCCTGCCGGGGTGATTTCAACCTCACATAACGCCACAAGACGCCCGTCTGTCATCACCCTGATAATCCCCGCTGCAAGGGGGTCTGAGACCGCAAGCCGTTGTCCATGGGACAAAAGTCTTGCTTCTTCTTCCGTAACGGCCAGTGCCAAGATGTCGTCCAGCACGGTCACCACGGGGAGAATCCACTCCTCAGGCGGCGCACTATGGCTTATATCCTCTAACTTTTCCAGCGAAATCGACATCGCCAAATCAAAAGGCCCAACCCGGGTCCGCCGCAGGGCGGAAACATAGCCTACAGTACCCAGTTTCACCGCTAAATCCCGCGCCAGAGACCGCACATAAGTGCCTTTGCCACAATCAACCCTGAAAGCCGCCTGCTCCCCGTCAAAAGACAGCAATTCCAGCCTGTAAATATCCACTTCGCGGGATTTTATTTTTACCTCTTCGCCCGCACGGGCCAAGTCATAGGCCCGCCTGCCCTCAATCTTCACCGCGCTATATATGGGGGGTGTCTGGGTGATCCGCCCAATGAAATCAGGCAAAGCCGCCAGAATATCATCTTGCCTGGGGCGATGATCACTGGTGGCCGTGACCGCGCCCTCGGCATCATCGGTGGCCCGCGCCTCGCCAAAGGTGACGGTAAATTCATAGGTTTTCCGCGCATCCATGATAAAGGGAATGGTTTTTGTCGCCTCGCCAAAGGCAATGGGCAGGATACCCGTGGCCAGCGGGTCAAGGGTGCCGCCGTGGCCCACTTTCTGTGCCTTGGTCAACCAACGGCATTTGCCGACCACCTGCGTGGACCCCATCCCCAGCGGCTTGTCTATGGCTAGCCAGCCATCGAGTTTGATCCCTTTACGTTTTCGGCCCAAGCTCAGTCGTCCTTGTCAAGGTCTTGGGCCACATGGGGACTATGGAGCAATTGTTCAATATGATCCGCCTCGCCAAAACTGCTGTCACTGGTAAATTTCAGCTTAGGCAGATATTTCATGCGGACCATCTGTGACAATTGGCCGCGAATATATTTGTGACAACGGTTCAGGCCGTCAACCACATCCCGTTCGTGACCCCCGCCCAGCGGCATGACAAAAATGGTTGCATTGCGCAGGTCCGGGCTACAGCGGACTTCGGTCACGGTGATCGATACCCCGTCAAGGGACGGATCGCGGATTTCCCCGCGCGCAAAGATTTCCGACAGGGCATGGCGGATATTTTCCCCCACGCGCAACAACCGGTGACTGGAACCGCGATCATCATTCATATCATGCTGTGATTTGGACATATCATATCCTGTGTTTTAGTTTCAACATTTGTCATTCTGCCATTTGCCGTCATGTTGAATGGCGGCAAATGGATGCTGAAACATGTTCAGCATGACAGTGAGAAGCGTAACAGGCCCTAATCCAGAGACCGTTCTATTTCCTCAACCTCGTAACATTCGATGATGTCACCTTTTTTCGGGTCGTTATAGCTGGCG
>DRKK01000238.1 GCA_011051815.1 Sphingomonadales bacterium
GACGGATTAAAATCCGCTCATGGCTCATGGGTCTTGTGATCTTGATGATGTTTGCCGCCATGGATTTTGTCCTGTGGATCGGGGCGTCCGATGTGATCTCAGGCGAGATGACCGGCGGTGAGTTGGCGTCCTTTGTCATGTATGCGGCCATGGTGGCCGGGGCAGTGGGCTCGCTCAGCGAGGTTTACGGTGAACTGCAACGGGCCGCCGGGGCCATAAGCCGCTGCGTATCAATTATCCATACGGAAGCTGATATTAAGGCCCCCGAAAATCCGCTTTCCCTGCCGGATGTCCATGAGGGCCGTATTGACTTTAACGATGTGACTTTCACCTATCCTTCAAGGCCGGGGGAGAAGATACTGAATCAGCTTAACCTGTCCGTGGCAACGGGCGAAAATTTGGCTATTGTCGGCCCGTCCGGTGCCGGAAAATCTACGGTTTTTCAGCTCATACAGCGTTTTTATGACCCGGCCGAGGGGACCATCACCATTGATGGCGTGAATATCCGTCAGGCTGATCCGGAAGAGGTGCGCAAACGGCTGGCCATTGTCCCTCAGGAAACGGTGGTTTTTGCCACCACGGTGGAGGATAATATCCGTTACGGTAATCCCGATGCCAGCGTGGACATGGTCAGGGCTGCCGCCGTGGCCGCCCGCGCCGATGAGTTTATTGATCGCCTGCCGGACGGGATGCAGACCTATCTGGGCGAGCGGGGTAGTCGCCTGTCCGGGGGACAACGCCAACGCATCGCCATTGCCCGCGCCATATTGCGGGACGCGCCGATCCTGCTGTTGGATGAGGCGACCTCATCGCTGGATGCGGAAAGCGAGAAGAAGGTGCAGGAAGCTCTGGAAAAACTGATGCAGGGCCGTACCACACTTATCGTGGCCCACAGGCTGGCCACGGTAAAGAAGGCGGACCGGATTGTGGTCATGGATCATGGCCGTATCGTCACCATCGGCACCCATGACGAATTGATCAAAGAAGGCGGTCTTTATGCCCGTCTGGCCAAATTGCAATTTGGCGATAAGGATGAGGTTTAAACAATCATACTCTCTCCCACGCCATCACCCCGGACTTGATCCGGGATGACGGTAAAGGGGAAGCAAATAGCGGTAGATTCTTACCGCTGGGTCAGGCGCATTTCTATGCGGCGATTGCGTTTACGGGCCTCGAGCGTGTTGGCCTTGTCCAGCGGGTGAAATTGCCCAAAGCCTGTGGCGGCTAATCTTTTGGCCGGGATGCCTTCCGAAATCAGAAATTTAACCACTGACAAAGCCCGCGCCGTGGACAGGTCCCAGTTGGACGGGAATTGTTTAGTCCGGATCGGCAGGTTATCCGTATGCCCATCGACCCTCAGCACCCAGTCAATATTTTTCGGAATGGTGGCTGAAATCTCTCTCAGGGCGCTGGCCAATTTACGCATTTCGTTCTGTCCCTTTGGACCCAGAACGGCAGAACCGGAAGCAAAAAGAACTTCGGACTGAAAGACAAAACGGTCGCCGTGGATGCGAATATCCGAACGGTTGCCCAGAACTTTCTTTAACCGGCCAAAAAATTCGGACCGGAACTGGCTCAGCTCCTGCACCTTGGAGGCAAGGGCGGCATTGAGCCGCTGGCTCAGATTTTCAATGGACACCCGCTGTTCCTTGTCCCTTTTTTCTGAGGCCTCTAGGGCCGCATTAAGGACGGACAGCTGTTTACGCAGGGTGGTTAATTGATGGTTGAGCAGATCAACGCGCCGGTTGGCGGCTAGCGTCAGCTCCTTCTCACGGGCCAGTGTGGCGGTAGATTCCCGGTATCTTTTTTCCAGATCACGGATGATTCTTACCTGTTCATCACTGCTGCGTTTGACCCGGTTGCCTTGGCCCTGTGCATCGGCCAGATCGGATTCCAGCTCCAATATACGTGCCGCGAGATCTTCCTTGGAAATATTGGCTTCTGTAAGGTTGGACGAGATGCGGTTGAATTCAATATTCAGATCATTGTTGATCTGTTCCTGAATGGACAGGCTGTCCTGAAGGTCGAAAATCTCGGCCCGGAGCTTATCCAGTATATCCTCTTTGCTGGACAGGGCCTGCCCCAGAAAGAATTGGGCCAGCATAAAGATGGACAGCAGGAAAATGATCACCAGCAACATGGTGCTAAGGGCATCAACAAACCCCGGCCAGCTGTTGTTCATACCGCTGCCCCCGGGCCGCCGTCTGCCTGTGCGTAACAGAGACATCAGTCGTCCTTTCTGGCGGTCAGTTTCTTATCCGTTGTAAAGAGCGGCTTCTTGTTGGACTTTGGTTTGGGCGTCGGCATGTCATAGTCCAGATTGTCTTCTGTTGCCGGGGCCGCTACTGGCGCAGGTTCCGGTTCCGCGGCGGGCTGTGCTTTTGCCGGGGTTGGCTCTGGTTGAGCTTGGGGTTTGCGGTCTACAATAGCGCCCAATGTACGGGCCAGAAGTTTAAATTCGGATTTCAGGGTATCGTTAAACTGATGTTGGCCCTTCACCGTTTCCTCGGTCAGATATTTAAGTTGAACATCAATATTGCGCAGATGCTTGACCTGAATTTTATCGTCCTCGCCAGAAATCTGATTGGCAAAAAGCTCCAGCATCTGTTTCAGGACAGACCGCATTTCTGTCTGACTGTCCGACAGGGTGGATAGTTGTTCTGACAGATTGAGCATGGCCGTATTCACATCGGCTCGCCGTTCCTCACTGCGGGCGATAACATTATGGAGGTTTTCCAGACTGTCGGCGGATTGTTCCAGAAGGGCGCTCACATAGGCCGGGACACTGGCGTCACCGCCTTCCACGGCGGCAAGGCTGCTGCCTCGGGATAGTTTTGTCACGCCGGACAACCAATCCTCAAGATCATTGAAGAACCGGGCCTGTGCCTGTCCTGCCTGAAGGTCAATGAAGCCCAGAACCACGGAGCCGGCCAGACCAAAGAGCGACGAGCTGAAAGCCGTTCCCATGCCGCCAAGGGGCGCGGAAAGGCCGTCTTTCAGGTCATCAAACAGGATAGAGATGTCGTTGGAGCCAACGGTCAGGTTATTGATGGTGTCTTTGATGGACCCAATGGTGCCCAGCAACCCCCAGAATGTGCCCAGCAGGCCCAGAAAAATCAGCAGGCCAATGAAATAGCGGGTAATCTCGCGGCCCTCATCCATACGGGCGGCGATACCGTCCAATATGGTGCGCATGGACAGAGCGGACAGGGACAGCTTGCGGTCGCTCTCACCCATCATGGCGGCCATGGGGGCTATAATTTTCGGCGCATCGCCGGGCACCTCGGACGATTCACTTTTACGGAATTTTTCAATCCAGATTGTGGCGGGACTCAGCATGGTAACCTGCCGGATGGACATGATAATGCCGATGAGCAGAACACCGGCGATTAAGCCGTTTAGCCCCGGATTAGTGGCAAAGGCACCCTGTAATCGCGGGTATAAGAATACACAGAGAATAATAACAGGTATGAGAAAAAGTACAATTCGCGTCAGATATTTCTGAGGTCGGGTCATGCCGTTTTGGTCCTTAACTTGATTTCTTCCCTAATTGCTCCCGATATTATCAGGGCTTTTTACAAGAGTCTAAGATTTATAAACGGGCAGGATTAATAATTTCCTTAATTTAGCGCCGTTTTCTTCTTTTGTTTTTCTTTTTCTTGGGTGGGAGGATGTCCTTATATTCGCTGAGGGCTTTGCCGGTGAGCTTTGTGGATCCTTTTTCGGTCACATAGGACAGATCATAATCCGCAATATATCGGTAATTGGCTACGGAGGCTCTGGATTCGGCAAAATTTCGTTCAAAGAAATTCATATGCTCATTGATATTGAAATGATCAATTTTTCGGGTGAAACGAATGGTGCCGATCAGGCTGGCCTTGTCATTGCGGGCTGTGACCTCAATAACCGTGGGATAAGTGGAATGATTATTACCCTTTTTAATATCCTTGTATTTCAGGGTAATATTGGAGAATTTTGCAATGTCATTATCCGCATTTCGCAGGGTCAATAGGGTGTCTTCACTGCCATCGGCCCGTTTGATTGAGGACAGAAAGGGCACAGGTTGATCCTTGC
>DRKK01000239.1 GCA_011051815.1 Sphingomonadales bacterium
GCGGCCATCGTACTGATAATGGGGGCAACAACTCTGTATATGGTAACCCAGAAACAGGCGGTCATTGAACGGAATCTGACGCAAACCCAGGATATGATCAGCGATACGATGGCTCTTTTCCGGGCGGTTAAGGATATTAATTTTGACGTGGTTCAGGTTCAGCAATGGTTGACGGATATATCAGCAACCCGGGGGAAGGACGGTTTGAATGATGGCTTTGAAAGGGCCGCAGAGTTTGCCCTGAAATTTGATGTCGATATAGCCAGGGCTCTTGAATATAGTGAAAAAATGCATTTGGTGAATCTTAGTAATACGTTAAAGGAAATGAAGGTTAATTTTACGGCCTATTATGAAACGGGTAAGAAAATGGCCAAAAGCTATATTGAGTATGGCCCGAGTGAAGGTAATAAAATGATGGGGCTGTTTGATGAAACAGCGGAACAGATCAGTGCCAATGTTGCTCTAATGGTCAAGATAGCAGAACAGCAAGTTCAGTTAGAAAATAATAAAATTTCGGAAACGGTCTCTTTCATTCATCAGTCTCTTGATGAATTGTCCAGCCTGAGTATTATCGGAAGTCTGATCGTCCTTGTGGTTTGTACGGCTCTGGTGTTCTTGATTCAGAATATGGTGGCAGTGCCGCTCACCCGGTTAAACGGGCTTATGCTGGAATTAGCCAATGGTAATGATGACATTGAGTTACCCAACCTGAACCGAGGTGATGAAATTGGTATGATGTCAGATAATCTGAGGATCTTTCAGGATAAATCCATTGAAAACAAACGACTAGCGAAAGAAGCCGAAGAAGCCCGCATCGCCCGACAGGAGAGGGAAGAACAACGCCAACGGGAAAAGCAGATTGCCGAACAAAAGCTACTGGAAACTGAAAGACGGCATGAACAGGAAATAGAAAAACAATTTCAGCTCGAGCGCGAGGCGATGGCCAAACGGTTTGAAGATCAAATCAGTGATGTTTTACAGGGTGTGGCCAGTGCGGCTACTGAGTTAAACGCCACGTCAGAATCCATGAATCAAGCGGCAAATAATATGAAACAGGAATCTTCCTCTGCCGCCACTGCCACGACCCGTGCCGGGGAGAATGTGCAATTGGTCGCCAGTGCTTCTGAGGAAATGACCGCGTCGGTTAAGGAAATTTCCAATCAGATCGCCCATTCGTCTGATGCCTCCCGCAATGCGCTAGCCTCTGTGGATAATGCCTCGAACCGGGTAACGCAAATGGTCAATAGCTCAGAGAAGATCAATGAGATTATTGAACTGATCAATGATATTGCGGAACAGACCAACTTGTTGGCGCTGAATGCCACTATTGAGGCCGCCCGGGCCGGGGAAGCCGGGAAGGGCTTTGCCGTTGTCGCGTCCGAAGTAAAAAGCCTAGCCAGCCAAACGGCATCGGCAACAGAAGAAATCAGAAAACAGATTACCAATATGCAGGAAACCACCGACGATACGGTCTCTGCCGTTCAGGAGATTTCCCTGACGATCCGTGAGCTGGACGAGATTTCTTCTTCTATCACCTCTTCCATGAAAGAGCAGGCGGCCGCCATGCAGGAAATCAGCCGTAATTCTCTGGAAGCTGCCACAGGTGCCGAGACCGCTGGCGCCAATGTGACCACGGTTAGCCATTTGGCAGAGGAAACCGGAAATGCGGCGTCTGATGTGTTAAATGCTTCAAAAGAGCTGTCGACACAGGCGTCAACATTGAAAGTTGCGGTGGATGGTTTCCTGAGTGAAATTCGTGCCGGGTGATAAATGGAGGAGAGGAAGGGATTCGAACCCTCGATACTGTTGCCAGTATACACGCTTTCCAAGCGTGCGCCTTAAACCACTCGGCCACCTCTCCATATTCACGGTGTGAAGGCCGCAATATACCCATCTTGCGAGAGGATGCAAGCCATCTTAGGTATAATATTCTGAAATAGTCTTTTTTTTCGGAAATTTGCCAGAATCAGGCTTTTGCGCTATAATTGCCCCTGTAAGATATACAGGTGAGACCATGAATATTGTACGGTACGTGGGGTATGCCTTTCTTTTTTTTGCGGTGATAATGTCGGGTTACGAGGTTGTAAGGTATCTTGATGCAAATTATCTGCGCCTTATGACGGTGGAACAGGCTTGGCAATCCTATAACGCCGTGGGTATGGATCGTCTGCGTGAAACTGTTGCGGAAAGTTACTTTTCCGGAATGTTGGGTGATGTTTTTGACTTTCTGATCGGTTTGCCGTTGCTGTCGGTTCTGTTGTTGACAGGGGCTTTTTTGATGTTTATCAGCCGCCATAGCGATGCGGCAGCTTGATTGCTTATTTTAAGTCAGGAAGTGCTTGACATTAGGCCCTCATTTAACGATAACACACTGTTTTTGAGATTCAGGGTCAGGATGGCGCCGGATAATACGGTTTCATCTCTGGTTCGCAGATTAGGTTAGGATAAGAAAATGGCTGTTCCTAAAAGGAAAATATCGCCGCATCGTCGCGGTAATCGTCGCTCTCATGATAGCTTGAGCGTTGATACATATGTAGAAGATAATGAAAGCGGTGAACTGCGCCGTCGTCATCATATTGATCTGAGCACCGGTAAATATCGCGGGCGCCAGATTCTGGAGCCTAATGATAACTATTAGGCCTTGGCTTTATTGATTACAAAAACCGGCAGGAGACCCCTTGTCGGTTTTTTGCTTTCAGGAGCGTTTTATATGGCGAAAATACATCTTATATGTGGGCCGGTGGGGGCGGGTAAAACTACTTTTGCGGCAAAATTAACTGGCGAAACCGGGGCTATTCATTTTGCCATCGATGAATGGATGACCAGTCTTTTTACCCCTGACCTCGACGGCGATATAGAATATGACTGGGCCATGACGCGTATTGGTCGTGCAGAAGGCTTGATCTGGTCGCACGTGCGGCAGCTGATGAAGATCAATGTGGATGCGGTGCTGGACCTTGGGTTGCTACAGCTTGTGCATCGACAGAAATTTTATGACCTTGCTCAAGAAGACGGCTTTGACATATGCTTGTATCTCGTTGACGCAGACCGTGAAACCCGATGGCAGAGGGTAGAGGGCCGCAACCGGGACAAGGGCGCTACCTATAGCATGGAGGTGGATCGGGGCATGTTCGATTTTTGCGAAAATCTATTTGAACGCCCCGAAGGTGATGAATTGAAGATCACCATATGCCACTCAAGCTGACTATGGGTCTGATATTGCTCTATCTTTTGAGTTGCCGCTTGCGGATACCCAACAGGCGCAGGCTGTATTTCTCATATATGGGGGAGATGGTGCCGGTCCTGACCTTGCGCAGGAAATACCATTCAAAAAATACCTTTAGCCAATGAACCCAGCGCCCGCCACGCATCCAGGCCAC
>DRKK01000240.1 GCA_011051815.1 Sphingomonadales bacterium
CATCTGTTCCATCTGTCGCTTGGGCCCCCTGAGGGTGAGGGCTGATGCGGTTACTTTCTTTTCTTGCGGTAATATTTTTAAGCGGTTGTATGGCACAGCAGCCGCCTGTTGTTGAGGCACCGCCCCTGACCAAATCCATTGTGATGGAGGAAAAGGCGGTCATGGTGGACCCGGTGGTTGAGGTGGCCCCGAAACCGCGTTTTGTCCTTGAGAATATTATGAATCTGGCCCCGGGCACATTGCGGAATATTTTGGGCAATCCATCGTTGGAGCGCAAAGAAAAGGGCGTTCAAGTCTGGCTCTATACCAACGCGGAATGTGTGCTGAATCTCTATTTCTATCCCGATGACAATGGTGATTTCAGGCTGGATTATGTGGCGACAGAGGCCACCGACCCCACGGCGGAAAATCCCACTGTGTCACCCAATGGCTGCCTTGACAGCCACGTGGTGCCGGAAGGCCCTATAGCGGATCCAGCACCGTCTTCTTTGGATAGGAACATAGATCCTCAACCGGACAGGTCGGACAACTAGGCTTCCGGGCCTTGCAGATATAACGCCCATGCAGGATCAGCCAGTGATGGGCATGGCGGGCATATTCTTTGGGGATGACTTTTTCCAGTTTCTTTTCAACCGCCAGCGGTGTCTTGCCCTTGGCCATTCCGGTCCGGTTGCCGACCCGGAACAGATGGGTATCTACGGCAATGGTTGGCTGACCAAAGGCGATATTCAGCACCACATTGGCGGTTTTCCGGCCCACCCCGGCCAGTTTTTCAAGGTCGGCGCGGTTCTCCGGCACCTGTCCGCCAAAATCATCCACCAGCATCTGGGCCGCCTTGATGATATTTTTGGCCTTGGTGTTATACAGCCCGATAGTCTTGATATAGCCTTTCAGCTTTTCCTCGCCGAGATCGAGCATTTCTTGTGGTGTGCTGATCACCTGAAACAGGGCCTTGGTGGCTTTGTTGACGCCCACGTCCGTGGCTTGTGCCGACAGGGCCACAGCCACCAGAAGGGTATAGGGATTGGTGTAATCCAGCTCGCCCTTAGGCTCCGGGTCCCGTTCCTGCAGACGGCGAAAAAATTCGGCAATATCTGCTTTCTTCATTCTTTTGCCCATTAATTTTTATCAAGCCCCAGAACATCAAACATATCATACAGACCCGCTTTTTGGCCCGTGGCCCAGAGGGCGGCTTTGACCGCGCCCCGGGCGAAAATGGCCCGGTTACCTGCTTTATGGGTCAGTTCGATACGTTCATCGTCAGCGTTAAAGCTGACCGTATGTTCCCCGGCCACATTGCCGCCGCGCAAGACTGCAAAGCCGATGTCGCCCCGCTTGCGGGCGCCCGTGATGCCGTCCCGCCCCCGGTCAGCGACCTCTTTCAGGTCAACCCCGCGCCCCCGCGCGGCCTGTTGCCCAAGGCCGAGCGCCGTACCGGACGGCGCGTCCACTTTATGGCGGTGGTGCATTTCCAGAATTTCAATGTCAAAGTCTTCATCCAGCAGAGATGCCGCTTTTTGGGTCAGGTAAAACAGCAGATTTACCCCCAGTGAAAAGTTGGAGGCATAGACCACGGGGACGGTTTTTGCCGCGTCTCGCAAAGCCTCTTCGTCGGACTCTGTCATGCCGGTGGTCCCGGCAATATGGACCGTATTATGTTTGGTTGCAAAACCGCTGTGCAGAACCGTTGCTGTCGGGCAGGTGAAATCAATGACCACATCAGATGCCGTGAACAGGGCCTCCGCATCGCCGGTGATGTTCATGTCCGTTTCAACCCCGGTTGCCGGATGGCGGATGGTCTGACCGATCAGGGGGCTGTCATGGCGTTCGGTGCCGCCGGACAGGCGCGTGCCGTTCTGATCCAGTACCGCCCCGATCAGGGTCTGTCCCATGCGTCCGCCGCACCCGACAATGCCGATTTTGATTTCAGTATGTTCTTCTGGCATCTTTTCCTCCATAATGGTCCTGACCCTACACAATCAGAAGCCATATGAAAAGAGCATAGGAGAATATAATGACCGAAAGACCGGGTAACTTTATTCATCAGGACGACATGGATTGGCGTGAGATGTCTCATGGGGACAAATATGAATTCAAGGGTAAATCTTTCACCATTCCTAGCGGTGCGTCCGAATTGGGGTGTGGGCTGTTTGTACAGAAACCGGGAAAGAGAGCCTTTCCTCTGCATTATCATTTGGCCAATGAAGAAGCGATTTATGTATTGAAAGGGCAGGGCGTTGTGGTTTATCAGGACCGGGAGGTGCCAATCCGGGCCGGGGATTATGTCTCCTTTCCCGTAGGCGCGGAACATGCCCATCAAATCTGGAACAACAGTCAGGAAAACCTGGAATATCTGTGCCTGTCGACCATGAAAGAACCGGAAATTGCCATTTATCCTGAAACCGGCAAGGTCGGCATTTTTGCCGGGGTGGCCCCGGGTCAGAATCCTGAAAAGATGACTTATTTTAAATTTTTCTATCCTGAGGACTGTGATTATTGGGATGGGGAGGAATAGGACAGGCTATTTGCCGTTCTTTTTCATCTCGTCTTCTTCAAACAGCGCCCGGTAGGAGGCCCCGTCAAGGTCGTCATATTGTCCGGACCGCATGGACCATAGAAAGGCCCCAAGCCCGAGCAGGCCAAGGAACAGCGCGATGGGAATCAGGAAAATAAGCATTTTCATGGCGTTATCCCTTGCAACATGATTTTTTCGGCTCCTTGCTCTCTTCCTTGGGCATACAGCAGGCTTTGGTGTCTTCCATCGCAACCACAGGCACGCTGACGAATAACCTTATCAAATTAAGGCGTAAGGCATTCATGGTCACCACAATGGATGAGCCCGACATGGCGATGGCGGCGATCAGTGGCGTTAACATCCCGGCGGCGGCGAACGGCACCGCGATCATGTTATAAATGGCCGCTAGCGCAAAATTGGTAAAGACCAGCCTGCGGCTGGATTTTGAAATTTGGTAAGCTCGAACAATGGAATCCAGCGTTTGGGACTGGAAAATAAAATCGGCGGCATTCTGGCTCACATCGGCGGCAGAGGAGGGGGAGATGGAGACATAGGCGGCGGCCAGAGCCGGGGCATCATTCAGCCCGTCGCCGACCATCAATATTTTCCGGCCCTGTGCCTTTAAGGCTTCCAGACGGTCGATCTTGTCCTGTGGCTTGGCGGCCCCCAGAAAATCGGTAATGCCCAATGTCCCGGCCACGTCTGCCACCACGTCAGGCCGGTCACCGGACAGGAGCAAAATGTCAAAGCCTTTTTTCTGAAACCAGCTAATCACCTGAACTGCATCCTTGCGCAGGCGATCCTGAAAGGCAAAAAAGACCGGGGCGCGGTCGCCGACCTTTAACCATAGCTCACTATAGCGGGTATTTTCCTGCATGTCTTTTGGCACATGACACCAGTCCCGATTGCCGAGCCGCACCTCTGTGCCGTCAAGGATGGCTTTCAGGCCCATGCCCGGTTCTTCATGCAGGGGGCTGTCGGTGGCGATGGTGGGGATATTGCGCTCATGACAGGCGACAATCAAGGCCCGGCACAGGGGATGGGTCGAGGTCTTGGCAAGACTTGCCGCGAGCGCCATATCCTTCGGGTCAAGGTCATCACCATTGGCGATGCCCGGCTGGCCCAGGGTCAGGGTGCCGGTCTTGTCAAAGGCTATGGTGTCAATTTCTGCCAGTCGTTCCAGCCCGTCAGCCGCTTTGACCAGAATGCCATTTTTGAACAGACGGCTGGAGGCGACGATCTGCACCACCGGCACCGCAAGGCCAAGGGCGCAAGGGCAGGTGATGATCAGAACCGCAATGGCCGTGATCAGGGACTGTTGCCAGCCAACGGTGCTGAACACCATCCAGCCCACAAAAGTCAGAAGCGCCAGAAGATGTACGGCGGGCGCATAAATCTGTGCCGCCTTGTCGGCAAGGCGGACATATTTCGCCCGGCCTTGTTCCGCCGTTTCCATCAGGCCGATGATCTCATCCAGCAGGGTTTTGCCGCTCAGCGCCGTGACGCGAATATCTATCGCCCCGCTGATATTCATGGTGCCGGTGAAAACCTTGTCCTCAACCTGTGCCTTGACGGGCAGGGTTTCCCCGGTCACAAGGCTGGTGTCTACTTCCGATATGCCGCGAATGATCACGCCGTCCACGGGGATGCGCTCGCCCGGTGCGACCCGGACGATCATATCAGTCTTGAGCATCTCAATGATACAGCTTTCTGTCTCACCGCTACCTGTGACAATGGTGGCCTTATTGGGCCGATAGCTCATGAGGTTATGGGCGGTGGCGCGCGCGTGATTGCGCATCTTCCGGTCCAGAAAACGGCCAATAAGCAGGAAAAACAACAGCATGATCGCCGCGTCATAATAGGTATCCTGCGCATGGGAAATAGTTTGCAGAACGCTCATGCCAAGGGCCAGTATGACGGCGAGGGAAATTGGCACATCCATATTCAGCCGCCGGGCTTTCAACGCCCCCCAGGCCGATTTGTAAAAGGGCATCCCCGCCACGGCGGCGGCGGGCAGGGCGATCAGGGCCGGTAGCCAGTGAAAGAAGACACGGGTCTGGTCTCCCATGTCGCTTCCGGACCAGTCGGAAATGGACAGCAGCATGATATTCATCATGGCGAATCCGGCAACGGCCATACAGATCAGCAACCAGCGGCCTTCTTTATCTCCGGCGGCGGCCGTGGGGCTGTCCTTGAACATATAGCCTTTAAAGCCAAGGCTTTTTATGGTGTCAATGACCTCATCATTGGCCGCGTCCCGGTTGATGTCTTTTGCCGCCCATTCCACGGCCAGCCGTCCTGTGGTCAGGTTAAGGCGGGCATTCTTTATGGTGGGGATTTCCTGCAACGCTCCCTCGATCTCCCGGATGCAGGATGGGCAATGCAGCCCTTCCACAAGGAAATGTTCCAGCGGGGCGCCTTTGCTCCCCAATGTCTGTTGTGATTTTATGGCTGTCATGATCTATCTTTTCGGGATAAAAATTTTATCTGTCAGCTGGTATATGGGGCCTTCCGGGCGCTTTACAATGATGTCCACATCCCATTGTCCGGGTTCGGCAAATTTTACGGCGGCGGTATATATATTGTCACTGGTCTTTGTCAGGATAATTTCCTGATCATAGGCATTGGTCACCGCGCGGGTAATCAGGACGGATACCTGCGCCGGCGGCAGATCATTCTCTGGCCAGTTAATTTTCACGGCAATCTTGTCATTTTCCATGGCTGTGGGCCGATGGCTGAGGGCGATGGTCCAGCCAGATTTATGCTGGTCCTCGGCAGCGGCAATTTCATTGTTGTAAAATAGCCCCTTGCGGTAGGCATTGTCGGTTTCCAATCCGCCCCATGTGCCAACGGCGATGGTGGCCATGATGGCATTGACCGTAAAAATCACCAGAAAAAACCCGACGATCCACATCATGGCCTTTCTTCCGGTAAATTCTTTTGCTGGCGGAACGGAGGTCATTTTGCGGGTCCCTTAAAGGTCGTTTCATTGTCGCTGACGCTGGTACCGTCGAGGTCTTTTGCCGTGATGGTAATATCAACACTGCGGCTGGACAGTTCTGATCGGGGAACAGTTAAATAGACCTTAACTGATCGGAGCCGGTCCCGGTCTACCTTGATGATCGGCAGGCCGTCGGGGGTGCTTTCCTGAATGCCTTCCACCTGCATCCGGTAATTTTTCAGGCCGGACACGCTGAGGGTAAATTTTCGGATCTGATGGGTTTTATTGAGGATTTTTACCGTATAGCCATTTCGGATATCGCCCGATGACAGCTGGACAAATAACGGATTTCGGTCGCGCAGGATATTTACTTCAAGGTTATCACGGTGCATCAGGCCCCAAAGGATCGCCCCGCCCACAATGATCATAATCATGGTATAGAGCAGGCTGCGGGGGCGGATGATCTGTATCTTTTCCGGTTTGCCTTGGGCGCGGCGTTCAAAGTTGGCCAGACTGTCATAGGCGATCAGCCCCTTGGGCCGGCCGACTTTTTCCATCACCTCGTCACAGGCATCAATGCAGAGTGAGCATTGAATGCATTCCAACTGCATCCCGTCACGAATATCAATACCTGTGGGGCAGACCACCACACATTGCCGACATTGGACACAGTCCCCGCGCCCGTCCCATGTGTCGCCTTTTTTATGGGGTGCCCTTGGTTCTCCCCGGTCATAGCGATACATGACGGACAGGGTATCTTCGTCCATCATGACGCCCTGAATACGGGGCCATGGACACATATAGATACAGACCTGTTCCCGGGCAATTCCGCCCAGGAGATAGGTTGTGGCGGTCAGGATCAAGATCCAGAAATATGTGGTTAATGGCGCATCAAAGGCCAATAGTTGATGCAG
>DRKK01000241.1 GCA_011051815.1 Sphingomonadales bacterium
TGGTCAGGAAGGCTGGGCGGCCAATATTCAGACTTATAACCTGAAAACCAGCTATCAACGGTCCATTGAGAATGCCATCGACCCGGCCCATAATGAATTTGTCCATCCCACCCACGGTTTCTCCGGCGAGCGTGATGATTATGTGGTGCCGAAACTGGACCTGATTGAGGAAGAATGGGGAGTTGGTTTCATGACCGATTATGAATCCTCCGGCACGCCCGATGAAAAATACGGCAAACTGCGGGACAAGGCGACCACAAGGGCCGGGTCCGGCACCTTTGGCCCTTCCCAATTCTGGACCAAAATTCATCCCAGCGGCAAATTCTTCATGCATCAATATACCTATGACCTGCCCATAGATGAAAATAACACCCGGGTATTTCTGGTCAATATGCGCAATGCCGGTCTTGACGATGAAATGGGGGCCAGACTGCGAGCAAGAAATCTGATCGTTGCCCAACAGGATATTGACGTCCTGGACGAAGTAGAACCCACACAGACCCCCCGCGACATCACCAAGGAGTTTATGATGCCTGCGGATAGCTGCATTGTAAAATACCGCGACCATATTAAAAGATATGAAAAAAAGGGCTGGCGTATCGATGTTCCGAAAATGAATGCGGAACGGGCCAGCGGCAAAATAGTCCATGCCATTCCCTCTCCCCGTCGCCGTACGGAAGGTAACTGGGTTTTGGATGAGGCTCCGTTGCTGCCAAAAAGCTGATGACTGCCTATATGGTGATCCTCGCCGAAATTAGTGACCCGGCGGCCTTTAGATGCTATGCTCTGAAGGCCGCCGAACTGATTACGGTATTCGGTGGGGAATATATTGTGCGCGGTACAGGCGAAAGCGAATGTCTGGAAGGTGACTGGCCTGATACAACCCGGTTGGTTATCTCTAAATGGCCTTCCATGGCCACGGCCCGGGCCTTCTGGCAAAGTGAAGCCTACGCCGAAATCAGAAAATTACGACAGGGCAATGCGACCGTACGTGTCCGGTTGATTGAGGGAATAGAAGACTTATGACAGGCCAGGATATACAGGTACGCAACCCCCGAACCGGCCTGATCGACTATCATTTCACGCCAGCCAATGCCACTGAAATAAAAGACACCTGCCAGAAATTACGGGCGGCTCAACCCCTATGGCGAGACATGGGTCTGGAGGGACGGATCAAAAGTCTTTTGGCCTTTGCCGCCGCCCTGAAAGACAAGCGTAAAGAGCTGATTGACAGCCTAATCAACGATACCGGACGGCAGGGAATTTCCATTATGGAAGTGGATACCATCGCCCCGGCCATTGACCGCTGGATCAAAATTGCCCGTGCCGAAAGCGCACCCTATGAAGGACGTTCCACCGCCCTGCCCTTCATCACCTATCATATTGACAAGCAACCCTATAGCTTGGTTGGGGTAATCAGCCCTTGGAATTTCCCACTCACCCTGTCGCTCATAGATGCCATTCCGGCCCTGCTCGCCGGGGCGGCGGTAATCATCAAGCCCAGCGAAATCACCCCACGCTTTGCCGCACCCTTACGCGACATTATCGCCAGCATCCCGGATCTAAGCCCTGTATTGGCTATCGTTGACGGAGATGGGGGCACCGGGCAGGCTCTTGTGGATCAGGTGGATGTGATCTGCTTTACCGGCAGTGTGGCCACGGGCCGAAAGGTCGGCGAACAGGCGGCCCGAAATTTCGCCGTTTCCTTTCTGGAGCTGGGCGGCAAAGACCCGGCTATCGTGCTGGCGGATGCGGATATAGAGCGGGCGACAACTGCCCTCCTGCGCGGTTCTATCGTCAATAGCGGGCAGGCCTGTCAATCCATTGAACGCATTTATGTAGCCCACGAAATTTACGAGGATTTTGTCCGGATTCTGGTGGAAAAAGCCAAAAAAGTAACCTTCAACACCCCGAATATTACCACAGGGCATCTGGGCCCGATTATTTTTGACCGGCAAGCCGCCATCATTGAAAGTCAGATCACCGATGCCCGCGACAAGGGCGCCACCATCCATTCCGGCGGCAGGATTGAAGATCACGGCGGACTATGGTGTGCCCCCACGGTTATCACAGGCCTGACCCCCGATATGAAGATCATGCGCGACGAAACCTTCGGCCCCCTGCTGCCCGTCATCGCCTTTGAGGATGTTGATGAGGCCATAAAGATGGCCAATGACAGTGAATTTGGTCTCAGCGCCTGTGTCTTTGCTGGCAATGATGCGGACGCGATCAAGGTGGGACAACAGATCGAGGCCGGCGCCATCAGCATCAATGATGCGGCCCTGACCAGCCTGATGTATGAGGCCGAGAAAAATTCTTACAAACTCAGTGGCCTTGGTGCCTCCCGGATGGGGCCGAGCGGCTATCTGCGTTTCTTCCGCAAGCAATCCTTCATGACCAATACCGCCGATGTCTTTCCCATCGACATGTTTGACGAAGCCAATTCCACGGCACCCTAAGGAGCACCCTATGAAAAATGCTTTCCCAAAAAGTAATCTGTTCACCGCCGTCATATGCCATGACAAACCGGGCGCAGATATTGCCCGTATCCGTCAGGAAACTCTAGCAGAACATCTGGCCCATGTGGAAAAGACCATTGATGACCTGCTGGTGGCCGGCCCCATATTCAGCGCGGACGGCGGGTCTGTCTGTGGCTCTATCCTGATCTATAAGACCGATGACCAAAAGGTTGCACAGGCCATGCTTGAAGCAGATCCCTATTACAAGGCCGACATCTGGCAGGACATTAACTATAGCGTTTTTTACGGCGCAGCGGGCGATGCGGTTGGTGGCCTGTCCTTTAAATGACGGAAAACACAACCCAAAAATACCCAAGCCCCCTGAAGGCTTGGTTGACGGTATTGTTGCTGACCGTGGCCTATATTTTTTCCTATATCGACCGGTCGGTACTGGGGTTGCTTATTGAGCCGATCAAGGCGGATTTTCATTTTACCGATACCCAGATGGGCCTGCTCAGCGGGACGGCCTTTGCCGTATTTTACGCCACCATGGGCATACCACTGGCCTGGCTGGCGGACCGGTCCAGCCGCCGCAATATTGTCGCCGTCGGGGTTGCCGTCTGGTCCATGGCCACGGCGGCCTGTGGGCTGATACGCAGTTTTGGCGGTTTTTTCGTCGCCCGCATGATGGTTGGCGCGGGCGAGGCAACACTCAGCCCCTGTGCCATGTCCATGATCACCGATATGTTCCCCAAGGAGGTGCGCGGCCGCGCCATTGCCCTCTATTCCAGCGCCCTGTCCATCGGCATCGGTTTTGGTAGCCTGCTAGTGGCCTTTCTGCTGAATTATACCGAAAATTTCGATTTCACCAATCTTGCGACCTACGGCATCGAAAAACCGTGGCATCTTATTTTTGTGATTTTAGGCTCCTCTGGCCTGTTGCTCAGCCTGTTATTGCTGGTCATCCGGGAACCCACCCGCCATGACAGGCAAGGCCAAAACCGCAGTAGCATCATGGATACCCTGCGCCATATTATGACACAGCGGGCGGTTTATCTGGGCATTTTTGCCATGGGCGGAATCATGACCATCTGTGCCTATTATACCACCATCTGGAACGCACCTTTTTTCAGCCGCACCTTTGGCTGGCCCGCAGCATCCTATATGAAATATACCGGATATAGTATTCTGGCCATTGGCCCGGTCAGCATCATTTGCGCCGGCTTTCTCATTGACAGCTTCACCAAAAAGGGTCGAACCGATGCGGCCCTGCGGGTTATGCGGTTGGGCATCATCATATTATTGCCGCTGTGCATTGCTTATCCTCTGATGCCAACCTACCTCACCTCTTTCATGCTCTATCAGGCCACCATATTCGGCTTCACCATGACCACGGCCGCCGGCCCCGCCGTCCTCATGACCATAGCCCCCGCCAATATGCGCGCCCAGATCATGGCCTTTTATTATATGTTCATCAGCATGACCGGCCTGTTAATCGGGCCAAGTTCAGTTCCTTTTGTGACCGATGTCCTTCTGGGCGATGAAATGCGCATCAATGAAAGTATGAGTTATGTGGCACTATTCCTCTGTATCCCCGCCTTCTTCCTGCTACGCGGCGTCCCGGCAGCCTATCGGAAAATAACCGCCTAAAATATTCATATTGACCTTAAGAAGGAAGCAGCAAACAGATCGCAATCACGCGTCCAAATTCTGGGCATCGGCGAGGGCGATGGCGGCCATGTTGAAGATGCCTTTGGCGGTGGCGGACGGAGTGACAATATGGACAGGTTGCGCCGCCCCAAGCAGGATCGGTCCCACCAGCAAACCATTGTCCACACTACGCAACATCTCAATACAGATATTGGCCGCGTCCAGATTGGGGAAGATGAACAGGTTGGCCGCACCGGTCAGCTTGCTGTCCGGGACCATCTTGTCCCGCACCGCTTCGCGCAGGGCGGCATCGGCGTGCATTTCACCGTCAATTTCTATATCCGGTCTCATCTTCCGTAATATACTAGTCGCTTTACGCATTTTCTTTGCCGACGGCGCATTGGATGAACCAAAATTTGAATGGGACAGCAGGGCCACCTTTGGTGTGACGCCGAAATGGCTGACCTTTTCCGCCGCCGCAAGGGTGTTTTCCACAATCTGGTCCATATCGGGGTCAACGGTCATGAAGGCATCTGCGAAGAATATGGTCCGGCGGGGCAGGATCAGGGTGCTGACCGTGGACAGATTCTGATCCGCACTTTTGCGGCCAATAATATCAATGATATATTTCACATGAAAGTCAAACCGCCCGTACGTGCCGCAAATCATGGCATCCGCATCCCCCATGCGCACCGCAAGGGCGGCAATAACCGTGGTGTTGGTGCGCACAATGGTCTTGGCCGCGTCCTGAGACACGCCCTTGCGGCTGACCAATCCATGATATTCATGCCAATAGTGACGATATCTGTCATCTTTCTGAGGGTTGATAAGTTCGAAGTCCTGACCTTTTTTCAGGCGCAGGCCCAGTTTTTCAATCTTCTGATCAACCACCACCGGACGCCCCACCAAAATGGGCAGCCCCATTTTCTCATCGACCAGAGCCTGTACCGCCAGCAAGACACTCTCATTCTCGCCCTCGGCAAAGATAATCCGTTTCGGAGTTCTCTTGGCAAGTTCGATCACGGGATGCAATAAAATGCTGGATTTAAAGACAAAGCTATCCAACCGCTCCCGGTAAGCATCAATATCCTCAAGCGGCCTTGTGGCAACGCCGCTGTCCATGGCGGCCTTGGCCACGGCGGGGGCGACTTCCAGTATCAGGCGCGGGTCAAGGGGCTTTGGAATGATATATTCCGGGCCGAATTTCAACACCTCACCCTGATAGGCATTGGCCACCTGCTCGGATGATTCCTTGAAGGCCAGGTCGGCGATGGCCTTGACACAAGCATGCTTCATTTCCTCATTAATGGTCGTTGCCCCCACATCCAATGCCCCGCGAAACAGAAAGGGAAAACACAGCACGTTATTGACCTGATTGGGATAATCGGACCGTCCGGTGGCCATAACCGCATCATCACGAACTTTTTTCACATCCTCAGGCAGGATTTCCGGGGTCGGATTGGCCAGCGCCAGTATGAACGGCTTTGGGGCCATGCGCGCCACCATATCCGGCTTTAAAATACCCGGCGCGGACAGGCCAAGGAATACATCCGCATCGCCGATCACATCACCTAACGTGCGTTTGTCTGTCTTGATGGCGTATTTGTCCTTATAGGGATTCATATCCTTGGCACGGCCCTCATAAACCACGCCTTCGATATCCACCAATGCAACATTTTCCTTGCGCAAGCCCATGCTCACCAACAGGTCAAGACAGGCCAGCGACGCCGCGCCGCCGCCGGTGGCAACCACCTTCACCTCGGATAGCTTCTTGCCCACGATGCGCAGGCCGTTATAAACCGCCGCCCCGACCACGATGGCCGTCCCATGCTGGTCATCATGAAATACCGGGATATTCATCCGCTCTTTCAGGGCTTTCTCGACAATAAAACATTCCGGTGCCTTGATGTCTTCCAGATTAATTGCCCCAAAGGTCGGTTCCAGCGCGGCAACCGTTTCGATGAGCTTTTCCGGGTCATTCTGATCTATTTCGATGTCAAAGACATTGATGCCGGCGAATTTCTTGAACAAGACCGCCTTGCCCTCCATCACCGGTTTGGACGCCAGCGGTCCAATATTGCCAAGGCCCAACACCGCCGTACCATTGGTCACAACTCCCACAAGATTACCGCGTATGGTCATCTCATTCACCGCCGCCGCATCCTCCACAATGGCCTCACAGGCGAAGGCCACACCTGGCGAATAGGCCCGGGCCAGATCACGCTGGTTCGACAGGGGGGTGGTCGGGGTTATTTCAAGCTTGCCGGGGGTTGGTTCCCGGTGATAACGCAGGGAGGTTTCTTTGAAATTCTCATCAGGCATATTTCGGTTTCCACAAGTAGAATATGTTCAGGATTCTTTATACTTGAGAATGGTTAATAAACAAGAAGGGAATTATCATAGAGGCTTTCATCACTCTATTTATATTATACCAAAA
>DRKK01000242.1 GCA_011051815.1 Sphingomonadales bacterium
GGCAGCGAAGGTGAGAATAACAGCTGTGATCTGGGTAAATTGAATGGTGGTAACTATGCCTGCACCACCTGTCCTGCATTTGGTATCACACCATTGCAACATTTTAAAACCCCCATTAAAAATGCCATTAGTGACCTTAGTATTCCAAACGGATATTTTTACACCAATATTCCGCAAGGACTTGCCTGGGCATGGCGTACAATAACACCGGGTGTCCCTTTTGATGAGGCTACCGTTATTAACGATCCTACTTTCGTTAAACATAAAGCCATTATTTTGCTGACCGATGGTCAGAACACGGTTATTTCGGCCGATGCCTATAATGCCGGTTTTACATCGTCATCACGCCGGGATGCCCGTCTGAAAGATTTGGCGGACGCTATTAAAAATCTGAATGATAATGATCCGGATAATGATAATGAAATATTGATCTATACGATCCAGTTCGCCAACACCAGTTCAAGTCTGGTTAATTTGCTAAAATATGTGGCAACGAATGATGATTATTATTTCTATGCGCCGGACCGTGCCTCTTTGCAAACTGCTTTTAAGAAAATTGCCAAGGATTTGTCTAATCTGAGGTTATCAAAATAAGTTTCTTTTAATGCCCTGAAAAGGATGTGGCTCCGGTCACATCCTTTTTTTATTGTCTAAAGTATATTTTTGCGTAATCTCTATGCAAATATTAAAAACGAGCATGGGAATATGACAAATACTGATTTTCCGGATCTGGGCCATGGTGGGCAGATTGAGTATTTAACAATGGCGGATGGTACCCGGATACGTACCGCATGCTGGCCGTCCAATGACAAGAGCAAGGGCATTGTTGTTTTCGTCAATGGCCACCGGGAATTCATGGAAAAATATACAGAATTTTTCCCCGATATTCTGGCCCGCGACTATGCGCTATATGCCCTTGATAACCGTGGGCAGGGGCTGTCCGACAGGCTTCTTGATGATCGTTTAAAAAGCCATGCTGAAACATTTGATGTATTCTCAAGTGACCTCAATGAATTTATTTCCAGATCCGTTTTGTCCGATAGCCGGGCACAGGCGATACCAATTTATCTGATAGCTCATTCCATGGGCGGCCATATATGCCTACGCTACCTGCATGACTATCAGGGCGTGGTCAGCAAGGCCATTATTATGGCACCAATGATTGAGTTTAATTTGGGAGGAGCCGTAATCGGTGCAATCCTTAAATCCTTAATTCGATTCGCCAGTCGGCTTGGGTTCACAGAAAATTTTGCATTTGGCCAAAAGAACCCCCCATCCAAAAGCCACAGCAGTATCAAACAAAAATTTCTGACCCATGATGATCGAAGATATACCGTTGAGGCAGAAATAATAAAATCACGCCCTGACCTCTATGTGGGCGGGGCAACTTTTGGTTGGCTAAGTGCAGCCTTAGACAGTATTGAAAAGATAAGGACACCGGGTTACCTTAATAAGATAACTATTCCGGTATTGGCTGTTCTGGCTGGAAAAGACACAGTGGTAAATACGCAGACCAGCCTTAAATTATTCTCAGGACAACCTAATTTTAAAGTTGTTACAATTGATGGCGCGCGTCATGAAATATACCGGGAAATCGATCAATACAGGGACCAGCTTTGGCAGGAAATTGATGGTTTTCTAGCTGTTGAGTAAATCCAGAACCTGCTCATGCAGCTTGACTGTTGCCGAGGCAACAACCTGTCCACCGTTGGATGCCGTTCCCCCATTCCAGTCTGTTATCACGCCACCAGATCCTTCAATGATGGGGATTAAGGCTTGTATATCATAAGCTTCCAGACCACTTTCTATCACCACATCCATAAAGCCCGCCGCAACCATCGCATAGGCATAACAATCATAGCCATTACGCACCAGTTGGGCCTTGTCCGCAACCCGGAAAAACGCATTGGCGTCCTCTGAGGCGGCAAAAAATTGGGTAGGGTCCGTTGTAGAAACTGTGGCCTTGGATATTTCCGTACAGGTGCGGCTGTAAATGGCATCGTTATTTAGATACGAGCCCTTGGGCGTTCCCATATAACGTTCTTTCAAGTAAGGCTGGTCCAACATGCCAATAAAAGGTCTTTCCCCGTCATTCAGCGCAATCAGAGTCCCCCATGTGGGAATGCCGCAAATATAGGCGCGGGTGCCATCTATGGGATCAATGACCCAGGTATATTGCCTGTCCTTGTCGGAAGAGCTATTTTGCTCGGCCCCATGTTCTTCCCCTAAAATATTATGATCAGGATAACGGTTCTTGATTAACTGGCGAATAGCATCTTCCGCTTGCCTGTCCGCCTGTGTAACCGGGTCATAATCAAGGTCAAGTTTCTGGCCTTTATTGATGACCTCAAGGGGTTTTTTGAACATGGGCAGGGTCGTTTGGGCGGCGGCATCGGCAAGTCTATTCAGAAAATCTGAATATTCTTTAATTTCTTCTGTACCGGGGGACCGACCCATTTTCTGGCTCCTTATTTCATATGGATACCATTGTGTCGGATAGTCGTCCGCTTTTGTCAAGAGACAAAGCAGGATTAATACTATACCCCAATCCGGGGCTTACCATCTCGGGAAGGCCCAAAGCTTTTTTGCAGCATAACCGTGCTTTCTTCGGCAGCCGCAATAGCTTGACTTAACAGCCCAAGAATTTTGACGTTATTATCCATCACCTGCTGTGCTTCCGGCCGATCATCTTCCATAATCTTGGTTGTCCGCAGAAAAATGTCTTTGCGAATTATTTTAAGAATATCCTCCAGCTTATAGCCACTCGGATTATCATCAGTTACCAGAAAATGTGTCATTTAAACGCCTGTATATTCGTTAACTTATACCGCAGTATAGGAGAGACAAATTAAGGAGTGGTAAATTGACCGTCAGGTCGCAGTCCGCGCCGCTTTTTTCCGTTCGTGTGGGATAAGATGGCGTTTGCGCAAACGAATATTTTTCGGGGTTACTTCTACCAGTTCATCATCATTGATATAGGCAATTGCCTGTTCCAGCGTGAGCCTTTTGGGTGTTGTTAATTTGATGGCATCATCTTTGCCCGATGCCCGGATATTGGTCAGTTGCTTACCTTTAAGCACATTAACATCAAGGTCATTGTCCCGGCTGTGTTCGCCGATAATCATGCCTTCGTAAACTTCTTCCTGCGGGTCAATCATAATAACGCCACGATCTTCCAGATTCCACAGGGCGTAAGCCACAGCCTTGCCCATCCCCATAGAGATCAACACCCCGACCCGGCGGCCCGCTATCTTTCCCTTGTAAGGCCCGTAACTGTGATAGACCCGGTTCATAATGCCGGTGCCGCGGGTATCGGTCATAAATTCACCGTGATAACCGATCAAGCCCCGTGACGGTGCGAGGAAGGTAATCCGGGTCTTGCCCGTACCACTTGGCCGCATGTCGGTCATTTCCGCCTTGCGCAGGCTCATTTTCTCGACCACAACGCCAGTATATTCATCATCCACATCAACCACAGCCTCTTCGAAGGGCTCCAGCCGCTCGCCCGTATCCGGGTCTTCTTTATAAAGAACCCGTGGCCGGGATATGGAAAGCTCGAACCCTTCGCGGCGCATGGTTTCGATGAGGACACCCAGTTGCAGTTCCCCGCGCCCGGCCACTTCAAAACCATCCTTATTTTCACTTTCAGTGATCTTAATGGCCACATTGCCTTCAGATTCCAGCGCCAGCCTGTCACGGATCATGCGGGTGGTGACCTTGGTGCCTTCGCGGCCTGCTAGCGGGCTGTCATTGACAGAAAAGCGCATGGACAGGGTAGGCGGATCAATGGGCTGTGCTTTCAGGGGAACCGTCACTTCCGGTACGCAAAATGTATCGGCCACGGTGCCAACAGACAGTCCGGCAATGGAGATAATATCCCCGGCAATGGCGTGATCAACCGGCACCCGGTCCAGTCCACGAAAAGCCATAAGCTTGCTTGCGCGGCCCGTTTCAACCACATTGCCGTCCGGATTCATGACCTTGATTTGGTCATTTACCTTGATCTTACCGCTTTGAATACGGCCTGTCACAACCCGGCCCAGGAAATTATCCCGGTCCAGAAGGGTCGCCAGCATGGTAAAGGGCAGGTCAATATTTTCCTTGGTCATTACAGTCGGCTTGTCATAATAATCCAGAATGGTTTCCAAAAGCGGATCAAGATTTTTACGTGACCCGTCCAGCTCATAATCGGCCCATCCATCACGGCCAGAGGCAAATAATGTGGGGAAGTCCAATTGCTCGTCACTCGCGTCAAGATTAACAAACAGGTCAAACACTTCATCATGCACCGCATCCGGGCGGCGGTCCGGCTTATCAACTTTATTAATCACAACAACAGGTTTCAGACCAAGGGCCAATGCCTTTGCGGTGACAAATTTAGTTTGCGGCATTGGCCCCTCGGCGGCATCAACCAGCAGAATTACCCCGTCTACCATGCTGAGAATACGTTCCACCTCGCCGCCAAAGTCGGCATGGCCCGGTGTATCCACGATATTGATGCGATGTTCCCGCCATTCAATAGAGGTACATTTGGCCAGAATAGTAATGCCGCGTTCTTTTTCCAGATCCCCGCTATCCATGGCCCGTTCGTCAACCCGCTCGTTATCCCGGAACGTTCCGGCCTGCCGGAAAAGCGTGTCCACCAATGTGGTCTTACCATGATCAACATGGGCGATAATTGCAATATTACGTAATGACATCTGTTTTACCTTGGATAATGGGCCTGTATGCCGTACAAACAGGCGAAAATTCGGCACACTATACTGCCATTCTTTGTAAAGTCTATGTGAATCTATTAATAAGGAAAAATCTATGAAAGCTATGATTGTCAAAGAACACGGACCATTGGAGAATTTAAAGCTGGAAACAGTTGCCGACCCCGTCGCCCGTGACAATCAGGTGGTCATAGATATAAAGGCCTGTTCGGTCAATTTCGCCGACAGCCTGATGGTTGATGGCAGCTATCAGGTGAAGCCGCCATTGCCCTTCAGCCCCGGCGTGGAAGTGGCCGGAATTATATCCGAAGTCGGTACTAACGTTTCCGGCTGGACAGTCGGAGACAAGGTGCAGGCTTTGACCAATTGGGGCGGTTTCGCGGAAAAAGTCGCTGTGAGTACAGAGACCCTCTGCGCCCTGCCGGAAAATATGTCCTACGCCGATGCGGCGGCCTTTGTGGTTGCTTACGGCACCAGCCATGTGGCCCTTGATTACCGGGCACGGGTGAAAAAAGGTGACTGGCTTGTGGTCAACGGCGCCGGTGGCGGCGTGGGTCTGACCGCCGTTGAAATCGGCAAGATGCTGGGGGCCCGCGTGATTGCCGCCGCCAGCACCGATGAAAAGCTGGCCATTGCCAAAACAAAAGGGGCTGAATTCACCATCAATTATACCACAGAGAATCTGCGGGATAAAATCAAGGAATATACCGGGGGCAGGGGCGCGGATGTGGTTTATGACCCCGTGGGCGGTGATATTTTCCGCCAGACATTCCGGGCCATGGCGCCCGAAGGCCGGATGCTGGTCATCGGCTTTGCCAGCGGTGATATACCGCAAGTGCCCGCCAATCATCTGTTGGTCAAAAACATTGAATTGATCGGTTTTTACTGGGGAGCCTACCGGGAATTCAAGCCGGAAGTGCTTCAGAATTCCACTAAAGAACTTTTTGACTGGTACAAAGAGGGCCGCATCACTCCCCATATCAGCGGAACCTTTCCCCTTGATCAAACAGTCGATGCCATACGCGCTTTACGCAATCGCACATCCTCCGGAAAAGTGATTGTGACCATGTCTTGACTTACTGAAATCAAAAATGTTACTCATGAGTAAGAAAATCTTCAATATTTAGTGAAAAGATCCCTAAAAACAACAGAGGACATTATGCAGGACATCCTTAACAAGCTTGAAGAAAAACGCAATGAGGCCCGCCTTGGCGGGGGCCA
>DRKK01000243.1 GCA_011051815.1 Sphingomonadales bacterium
AGGTTAAAGCGGGTAAAGTTGGGATAAGTGCCGGGGGAGATATATTCTTTAAGGGAGATAACGCTAGGCAGCCTGATTTCCGAAGAAGTGGCGTGAACTACCCTGTCATATTCTTCAATAACGATCACTCGTTCAAGGTAAACCGCCTTGATCACATCCTGCCAGGACCAGAGAGACAGGGGAAAGTAACTGAGCGGCTTGAAATCCGCATTTAGGACCAGAGCCGGACAGGCATCCAGCGAAACTTCCTGTGTGTCACTATGAGACAGGAGCATAAAATTCTCCTAAACATCCGTAATCAGACAAATAATCATACCCATTAGTATGGTTAATTCATCAATACTATTCGTATATTACAATTTAGGGAAGTTTTTGTTTTATTTTTTCTTTGAGGTCAGAAAAGATAGCTTAATGATTTCGGCTCGTTTTTTTCTTCAGTGTTTCTTCTACAGTTGCGCAAAGCTCATCCAGAGAGAAGGGTTTGCTGATCACATCATGGATCAGACTTTCAAGGTTATGGGCGCGTTGGCGTTCATGGGCATAGCCAGTCATCATCAGGATGGGCATCTCCGGATGGTCCGAGGATACTTTCAGCGCCAAAGCAATACCGTCCATCACCGGCATGACGATATCGGTCAGCAGAAGGTCAAAATCCTCTGATGAGATGGCGTCTACAGCGGCGCCGCCATCTTCGACGCCGACGGTGCTATGGCCCCGGTGTTCCAAGGCCCGGCTGACAAACATGCGCACGGCCAATTCGTCTTCTGCGATCAGAATATGTGCCATATTCCCAATAACTCCTTTGTGTTTGGAGCAATTATAACCTGTAATTCCTAAATATATCTTTACGCCTTATTGATCAGCGAAAGTAACGCTAATGCTGGTGGCATTTTCAGGTGGATTGGGCAGGGAGGTGCTATAGGGTACTTTCTGCCCTTCTGAAATGGTGGCTGTTGCCGGTTTGAATGTCCATTCCCGAACAATCTTTCCCCGGCTATCTTTTAGGGTGATTTTAAGCAGAGGCAGGGGTAACGTCTTGTCGGTCAGATTACGGATATTGCCTTTAACCGTCAGGGTAACCAGCTTGCCAACCCGGGTTTTCCCGGGCACCGTATTTTCAATCTTGAACAGCTCATGATAGGGAATTTTCTCTTCCTTGGCCTCATGGGAGCCTGTGCTGGCACCATGATCATTAAGGCCTAAAGCCCGGTATAATTTTTGTGACGGCGGCCATATTTCGCTGATGCTGGTTTGAAAAATCAGAAAGCTCGCGATCACCAGAACGACAAAGCCGCCAAGGCTGTACCATCCCCACAGGCTATCCCCGTGCTTATGTCCCTGAAGGGCGGGCAGGTTGGAGCCTTTGGGCATGGGCCGGGGGCGTTTTTTACGGCGGTTGCGCCTTATGGCGAATTCTTCTTCGGCGAGTTCAGGTGGCGCTGGCGTGTCGGATGCCTTGACTTCAGGCTCTTTTTGTTTTGGCTCGGCTGCCTCTGAAACAGCGGGGCTTTCGGCCTCAGCCGCATCCACCACCGGGGTGTCCACATGGGGGGCGGGTTCCTTCCAGCTATGCGTACATTTTGCACAACGAACCCTGCGGCCGTTGGGCAATAGGGCTGTCGGGTCAACAACATAACGTGCAGAACATTCGGGGCAGGTAAGGATCACTGAGTTTAGCTCTTATTATTTTATGGGTATACAGCTTAATATGATTATAATCTGATGAATTGGTTAACGCAAGAGTCCTGATAGAACATCTATTTATCAGTTTACGCCTTTGGGGTGACTTGCTATGGTTAGAACCAGATATAATAATAAGAGGCTTGAGAGTAAGTGATCCATTTTGAGAATGTCGGTATGCGCTATGGCATGGGGTCGGAGGTATTGAAGGATATTTCCTTTAACCTGAAGCCGGGATCATTGCATTTCCTGACCGGCCCCAGCGGGGCAGGCAAGACCAGTTTGCTGAAACTGATGTATCTGGCCCATCGCCCGTCACGGGGTAAAATCACCATGTTTCGCGAGGATATGGCCGGGGCGGCGCGTAAAGACCTGCCGAAATTCCGCCGTAAAATCGGGGTGGTTTTTCAGGATTTCAGGCTTCTGGATCATCTGACGGCCGTGGAAAATGTGGCTTTGCCGCTGTGGATTGCGGGTGGTAAGGGGGCCGTGATAGAGGAGCATGTTGAGGAGCTGTTGACCTGGGTTGGTCTGAAAGGCCGGATGAAGGCCCGCCCCCCCACATTATCGGGCGGCGAAAAACAACGGGTGGCTATTGCCCGGGCGGTGATCAAACGCCCTGATTTATTGCTGGCGGATGAGCCAACAGGAAATGTTGACCCGGCCATTGCCAAGCGGATCATGCATTTGTTTGTCGAGCTTAACAAGCTGGGTACCACGACGGTTATCGCCACCCATGATATGGGCCTTGTGGAGGAGGTGAAGGCGGATCGGCTACACCTGAGTGATGGAATCCTGCAATTGATCAAAGCGGGTCAAAGCCTGCCGGAAACCACATCGTTCGACCCGGCGGAATTTGAAACCACCAGCCTTGATCAGAATGAATATGGCCCGCTGGGCTATGACGGGGAGGATGATCAGTGACCAAGGCCATTCACTTCCTGCCCGATGAGGAGACCCACGAGGCCACAAGGCTTTTGCCCTATGTTATGGCGGTGATGGTTTACCTCAGTGCGCTGGCCCTGATGGGGAGCATGATGTTAAATAAGGGCTTTGGGGATATGACCGAAAGCCTGAGCAATCGCCTGACCATACAGATCACGACCGCAGACGCAGAAATGCGGAATGCACAGGTGGACGAGGTTACGGCACTGTTACGCAAAACGCCGGGCATAGACTATGTGCGCAAACTCAATGACGTTGAGATTGAGAAACTGTTGGAGCCATGGCTCGGCAAGGGTAATGTGACAGATGACCTTCCGGTTCCGGCGATCCTTGACGTGACCGTCAGCCGTGACCTGACATTAAATCTGGATGCGGTGCGGGGGATGCTGGCTCAGGTATCAGACAATATCCACCTCGACGATCATCAGCAATGGCTGGGGCGGTTTTTACGGCTGATGGATATGGTGGAATATACGGCGTTGGGTATATTGCTGCTGGTGGTGCTGGCGACCATATGCATCGTTATATTCGGCACCAAGGCCGGAATGGCGGAAAATCGGGAAATTATCGCCGTGATGCATCATCTGGGGGCGCAGGATAGCATGATTGCCCGCGCGTATCAGAGCCGTTTTATGAAATATGGCCTGAAGGGCGGTATTATCGGGCTTGTGCTGGCCTTTATCACCCTTGTTTCCCTGATCTATCTGTCCCGTGACCTGGCCGAGGGGCTGGTCAGGATACCGGAATTGCCGGTTGTTGAAATTGCGGTGCTTTTGGTCATTCCTTTTTTGGCCGCGTTAATTTCCATGCTGACCGCCCGCTACACGGTCTTGCAGGGGTTAGGGCGTATGGTATAGGGAAGGGAACATATGAAATATTTATTTTATCTGTTACTTGCTTTTATCCTGCTGTGGGTCGGGGGGCTGGCCTATTTTATCTATAACCTGTCTCAGGTAGAGATGCCCGTGAATGACAAAACGGACGGTATTGTGGTCCTGACGGGGGGTAAGAACCGACTTCAGGAGGCGGTTCGTCTGCTGGAAAAGGGTATGGCGAGCAAGCTGTTTATTTCTGGTGTCAATGCAAAAGTCACCGAACAGGAATTGCAGGCCGCTCTTGGCATACCAAAGAAACTTGCCGATTGTTGCATTGAAAGCGGGACAAAGGCCAAAGATACGGTGGGTAATGCTCAGGAAATATCCTTGTGGGTGGCGCGTAGCCATATGTCATCTATCAGGGTTGTGACCTCTCTGGAACATATGCCGCGCGTCATGGTTGAGATGCGCCGCCTGATGCCGGATATTGTTATGATTGCCCATCCTGTGGGTCAATGGCGGCCCGAAAATATCCGTTTTCTGTCTCTGGCAAGGGAATATAGTAAATATCTGGTCAGCGTCATGCGCGCCCGAATTTCAAAAGTCTAAAAATATACATTGAATTATATCTAATATTAACAGACCTTAAAGTAGCTCCCTTTATATAATTCGCATAACTTACAACAGAAAGTGGATGCGAATGACATATAGTATTTTGAAGAAAACAACGGCAATAGGTTTCGGTGCTTTAGTCGCGATGAGTATGGCCAATACATCCGCACAGGCGGATGGTGTTGCCATGGGCCTGAAAGCCAGTACACAGGGGGTGGGCATTGAACTTACCGGGGGGTTAAGTGATTATGTCAATCTACGGGTCGGGGCAAATTACACGAAACTCAATAAAACCTTGACCAAAAGTGGTAATGACTATGATTTCGATCTGAAGTTAAAAAGCTTTAATGCCCTGATTGACTGGCATGTGCTGGGCGGCGGCTTTCGCATCACCGGCGGGGCCGTTATCGATAAGAACACCCTGAACGGACAGGCGGTCACGTCCAATACCTATGATATTGGTAATATGACCTTTACCAGTGCAGAGGTCGGCACCTTGAACGGCGATATTAATTTCCGGGATGTATCACCCTATATCGGTATTGGCTGGGGTAATCCGATCAATAAAGATAGCGGCTGGACATTCATGGTTGACCTTGGTGTGGTTTTCACGGGGACGGCGCGGGTGGCCCTGACCTCTACGGGCGGTACGCTATCCAATGATCCAACTTTTCTGGCTGAGGTTCGCCGGGAAGAAGACAATGTCCGGAATGATCTGGAATCGTATAAATATTATCCGGTGGTGTCTTTGGGATTATCCTATAAATTCTGATTTATTTCTTTCCTGTTGGCCGGACCATGGATATAATCCGGCCAAAATATAGGAAAAGAAATAAACATGCGTTTCAGGGTTCTGGTTTCGACCGTAATAATTGCTATCGTCGGTTATAGTCTGTTCTGGTTTTATATGGCGGGGGAGCTTGAGGACCGGATAGAGGCTTGGGCGCAGACCCAAAAGCCCCGGGGCCTTAGCCTGCGTTATAAAGAGCTTGAAATAACAGGTTTCCCCTACCGTATGGAGCTGGCCTTCACAGACTTGAATGTGATAAAAACCAACGGCGATGGCTTGCCGGTTCTGTTTATGGCGCCCAATATCACCCTGATCGCTTTTCCATGGAATATCTATCATGGGGTGATAGTCAGTGACGGCGGCGCCTTGCGCATTGGTCGGCGGACGAATCCGGCCCTGACCTTGGCCTTTGGCAAAAGCCGGGCCTCGGTAATCTTTGACCGGGCTGATGGTGCGTTCTTGCGGTTTTCTGCGGTGCTTGGCAGCATGAAATGGGTCGGGCAGAATGACGATCTTGCCGCCTCTACTGCGGAGGAGATGAAATTGCACATCCTGCGGCCTCAACAGGATGACGGTCATGATGATATGGAGCTTCCGGTGCAGGTAAAGCTGTTTATGGAATTGGACGGGCTAGCGGTTCGGGATTATTTCGATAAAAAACTGGATAAGGTCCGGTTAGACCTTGAACTTCACGGTAAATCTCTTCCCAACTATTCAAAAGACAGCCTGACGGCGTGGCGCGACGAAGGCGGCACATTATCGGTGAAGAATCTTGAGGTTATCGCGGATAATATGAATGTTGACCTGAACGGTGAGCTTAGTCTGGATCAGGATATGAAGCCGCTGGGTGCATTTTCCGCCAAATTACGTACGCCTGATCAAACGGGGGACAGCCCACCGAAAAACAAACTGATGCAGGAATTGGGGCGTCTGGGCAATCCGGACAGTAAAGGCCCCTCTGAACTGGCCATCAGCCTGCAAAACGGGCTGCTCTACCTCGGCCCGGTCCCGGTTTACGAACTGGCCCCTGTGGTGGAGTAGGGCGCGTCTTAATTGTTGGTACGACCCTTTACCCTAATTCTGATTTGAAGAACCTAAACCATCTAAACTTATGGCTTTTTTTGTACCCAACACGGCAGCTCCCAATAGTAATACGACACCGCCTGCTATAAGCCATCCATTACCACCGCCTTCTTTATCCTCACCTTCCGCCGCCATCAGGACACCATTTTTATAGATGAATGCCTGTTGTCCTGCCAGAGACAGGCCTTTGAAGCCGTTTTCCGAGAAATCGAGAGATAGTATATCTGCATTAAATGTCTGGCTTCTATTCATGTTGTCAAAGCCATTCCAGCCTGAATTATAATATTCCCGGCGCAGGTTAAGCTGGAAACCATATTTGACTTTATCCTCTGATTTTTTTGTGGGGCCGAAAGGAATGGTCAGGCGGAAACCGGCATTGACGCTGTTTCTTAATCCCGACTGATTATCGAAGTCAGAATAGGAGCCGCCATAGGCCTGTGCGGGTAAGAATGAGTATGATACCATAAGGGCCGACAAAGCCAGTCTGGACGAAAATTTATAAAGATATGTGATGATATTTTTCATGTTTATCCCCTTTTCAATTATGAATTGAGATCAAACGCTATCACAGGTTTTTATTATATACAAATAAAATTAGGCTATGAAAAAGTTGAAGCAGGTCCTATTTATCATCCAGGTGGCGGCCAAGGTCTCGGCCAAAGTCAGGGATGTCTTCTTCCTGTCCGGCCTCGATAATCTGGCGGCGGATGCGGCGG
>DRKK01000244.1 GCA_011051815.1 Sphingomonadales bacterium
GAGGGGGATTTGAGCCCAGAGGACTTCATTCGCCTCACCTGCCCCATCGGCAACCCGGCCATTCGCGGCAAATCACCAGAAATTGTCGCCATCAGCGTCATCGCCGAACTGCTGGAATTATTTGCCTAACCAGCTTCCCCCACGTTGTCATCCTCGGGCTTGACCCGGGGATCCATTTTTCAACCGGCTCAAACCGCCACAAATATGGATTCCGGCTCGGAGGCCGGAATGACGAAGGTGGTGTGAGGCGTGTTACGCGGTGATTTCTATGGGGTCAGACAAGTCGGCAATATCACAATTATCTTCCATATCGGCGTAATCCAGCACCAGAAAATCACTCTGCCCTATCAGCGCAAGGCTATAATGGTGCCATGTTCCGGCGTGGTAATTGACCCCTTGCTCCGGCCCTGCCAAAAAGGCCCGGACCTTATCACCGTCAAAATCACCCTTCGGGGCTACCACCACAAGGTAAGGATGGCCAGACAGGGGCATGAACATCTGACAGGCCCTGGGATGGCGTTCCATCTGATGAAGGGTGACGGGCAGGTCCCGCGCCTCTGACCGAAAGATATTCACCGTCAACCGCCCAGCCGCCGTCACATCCGCAAGGTCGTGAAAGCGCGTGGTGTGGCCTTCGTTAATCAACCGTTGCGCCTCCGCCGGACTAGCCTCCACCACATCGCCGTAGGGGGCAAAGGCGGCGGCGGTAAGCGGTTCGGGAGTGATCTGCCTCATGCTACTTTGCTCCCTCGGCCTGCAACCAAGCCTCAAGGGTCGCCCGTTCCACCTCTGTCATACCCGTTTCATTACCCAGCGGCATATCCTTGCTGACCACCACCCGCTGGCGTATCTGATCCCGATATTTCAAGATATTATCTTTGCTGTCAAAGGTGACGCCGTTAGGGGCTTCCTCAAAAAATTCATGACGCGGACTTATGCTGTGGCAGGCTATGCAGTGGGTATTCACAATTTTTCGCACGGCGGTATAGGTAACACTGCCCGCCTCAAGGGTAACATCGGTTTTTGCCGCCTGCTTAAAGTAGGCCGCCATCACCATCACGCCAAGGAACGCCACCACCGAAAGAACCGCCAGACCATAATGAGTCCGGCCCTGATTTTTCAGGTTAAAGAAATGCCGGATCAGCCAACCCACAACACCGATACCGCTCAGGACCAACCAGCCATAGGGGTTGGCAAAGGTCTGAGGATAATGGTTGCTGATCATAATGAACAGCACCGGCAGGGTCATGTAATTATTATGCAAAGACCGCTGTTTTGCCATTTGGCCCAGTTTTGGGTCGGGCGAACGGCCCGCGATCAGGTCGACCACCACTTTTTTCTGGTTCGGAATGATCACCATAAAGACATTGGCCGCCATAACGGTACCAATCATGGCCCCCACATGGATATAGGCCCCACGGTCATTGAACAATTGCGCCAAAGCCCAGGCGCTGAAGGTCAGCAGGATAAACCAAACCAGACCAAAGGCGCCATTAGACCGGCCCAGAGGTGAGCGGCACAGGAGGTCATAGCCAATCCAGCCGCCCACAAGGAAGGACAGGCCCAGAAAGACCGCCATCATGGGCGACAGGTCATATTTGGCCGCATCCACAAGGAATACGGACGCACCGTAATAATAAATCAGGGCCAACAGCAGAAACCCGCTGATCCATGTGAAATAGGCTTCCCATTTGAACCAATGCAATTCCGCAGGCATCTCTTTTGGGGCAACGCTATATTTCTGATTATGGTAAAAACCACCGCCATGCACGGCCCAGAGCTCGCCGGAAACGCCTTTTTCCGTATCGGCCTTATCCCGGGCCTTGCGCAGGTTATTATCCAGCCAGACAAAGTAAAAAGATGACCCGATCCACGCGATGCCCGTAATCAGATGCAACCAGCGCAGGGCCATACTGAGCCAACTTGTAAAATCCAGTTCCATAATCCGTTTCCTCGTTATTTTTTCTGTTGGCCGCCAATTGACCTTGTAATGTCCGCCGCCGCCGTCATCACCGCTTGCCCGGCGCTTTCAATATCACTGTCCGTCAGGCGAACCGTGGGGCCGGAGATGGAAATTGCGGCAATAGCATCCTGATGCTCATCAAAGATCGGCGCCGCGATACAGCGCATGCCAAGGCTTTGCTCTTCCTCATCAAGGGCATAGCCCCGCCGCCGCACCCCGGCAAGGTCCGCCGTCAGAGCCGCCCTGTTGCGGTGGGTTTTCACGGTCAGGACAGTAAAATCTATGCGCCCCATAATATCCCGCGCCTCTCTTGGCGGAAGTGTGGCCAGAATAGCCTTGCCTACCGCCGAGGCATGAAGTGGCCCGCGCCGGCCAATGGGCACGGCCATACGCATGACCTCCGCACATTCCACTTGAGCAATAAAGACCACATTGTCCTGATCCAATATGGCCATATTGACCGTTTCGCCGACCTCAGCCACCAGTTTTTTCATGAAAGGCCGGGCCTGAGAGACAAAATCCCGCTTGTGCAGATAGGCATTGCCCACCCGGAAGGCCTGTAGCCCCACCGACCAGAGGCCCGTTGTCGGGTCATTTTCCACATAGCCCAAATCGCGCATGGAATTGAGCAATCTATGGGTTGTGGACGGGGCGAGCCCCATGCGGGCGGCAATATGGCCAAGGCCCAGACCTACCCCGGCCTCGGCAACAGTTTCCAGCAAGCCAAAAGCCCGGGCCAGAGATTGCACTTGTCCTTTACCGCCGGGTTTTACAAGGGCAAGTTCGGTCATCGGGCCTTTACCTCCCGCCGCCGGGCATGGAGCAAAGGCTCCGTATAGCCGCTGGGTTGCACGCGCCCCTTGAAGATAAGGTCACAGGCGGCCAAAAACGCCGGACCGTCATAATCAGGGGCCATATTTATGTAATTCTCATCGCCGGAATTTTGACTATCCACCACCTCTGCCATGCGTTTCAGGCTGGCCGTCACCTGTTCCGCCGTGCAGATGCCGTGGTGAAGCCAGTTGGCCATATGCTGGCTAGAGATACGCAAAGTCGCCCGGTCCTCCATCAGGGCCGTGCCGTTAATGTCCGGCACCTTGGAACAGCCCACCCCCTGATCTATCCAGCGCACCACATAACCCAATATGCTCTGGCAATTGTTATCAAGCTCGCTGGTAATATCCGCACCGGAAACTGGTAACTCTGTCAATATGGGCAGGGTGATTAAATCCGCCAAGCTGGCGGGGGGGCGGCTTTCCAGTGCCGCCTGTTGGGCCATCACATCAATTTCATGATAATGGAGGGCGTGGAGCGTGGCCGCCGTGGGGGACGGCACCCAGGCACAGCTTGCCCCGGCGGACAATTGCGTCGCCTTGGTGGCCATCATCCGGGCCATTTCATCGGGCATGGCCCACATGCCCTTGCCAATCTGCGCCCGGCCCCGCAGGCCCGCGCCAAGGCCAATATCAACATTCCAGCGTTCATATGCCTCAATCCAGACCGTGTCCTTCATGGCGTTTTTACGCACCATGGGCCCGGCCTCCATATCGCTATGAATTTCGTCCCCGGTCCGGTCCAGAAAGCCGGTATTGATAAAGAAAATACGGTCTTTCACTGCCCGGATGCATTCCTTCAGGTTCAGGGTCGTGCGCCGTTCCTCATCCATAACCCCGATCTTTATGCTGTGACGGCGCAGGCCCAGAATATCCTCAACCCGGTCGAAAAGATCATTGGCAAAAGCCGCTTCCTCCGGCCCGTGCATCTTGGGCTTGACGATGTATGTGCTTCCCGCCCGGCTGTTTTGTCCCCGGTCATGCAGGGCGCAAAGGCTGGTGATCAAGGCGTCCAATATGCCTTCGGGAATTTCGCGCCCCGCCGCATCCAGAACCGCATCCGTGGTCATCAGATGACCCACATTACGCACCAGCATCAGGCTCCGCCCCGGCAAGGTGATCTCGCCGCCGTCCACGGCCTGCCATGTCCGGTCCGGGGCCAGACGGCGTTCTATGGTCTTGCCGTTCTTTTCCAGCGCCGCCACAAGTGTCCCGGTCATCAGGCCCAGCCAATTCCGATAGACGGCCACCTTGTCCGCCGCATCCACAGCGGCCACGGAATCCTCACAATCCATAATCGCGGTCAAAGCCGATTCCACCATGATGTCACAGACCCCGGACAGATTCCCCGCCCCCACCGGATGGCGGCGGTCTATCCTGAGTTCCACATGCAACCCATGATGGACGAACAGCAACCACAAACGATCACCGTCCCCCTGAAAACCGGCGAACTGCCCGGCGTAACGCAGCCCTGTATCCGTACCGTCTTTCAGGCTGACCCGCAGGCCGCTTTGGTCCGTCACATGATAGGCAATGGCCTCCCCGTGACGGCCCGTCATTAGGGGAAAATTCCGGTCCATAAAGTCATTGGCATAGTCAATGACCTTCGCCCCCCGCGCCCCATCATAGCCCGTGCTATTCTGCTGCGGCGGCAGGATGACATCACTGCCATAGAGCGCATCAAAAAGGCTGCCCCAGCGGGCATTGGCGGCATTCAGGGCAAAGCGGGCATTATCCACCGGCACCACTAATTGCGGGCCAGCCACTTGGGTGATTTCCGGATCCATTTCCCCCGGCGAAATACAGAAATCCGGCCCCTCCGGCAACAGGTAGCCGATCTCGCGCAGGAAACCTTCATAGCCTTTGCCGTCTTTATGGTCCCGGTGCCATTGGTCAAGTGCCTGTTGCAAATCATCCCGCCGAGCCAGTAAAGCGCGGTTGCGGGGGGCAAAATCGCGTATCAATTCCGATAACCCCTGCCAGATATGATCAGCCGTCAGGTCAAGACCCGGCAGTATTTCTGTCTCAACAAAATCCGCCAATTGGCCATTGACCTGTAATCCACCCCTTATCACATAATCACTCATTCGCTTGCCCCTCTGCCCGTGAGTGGCATTTCTGCCCGAAGATATAGCTGGCGGCGATGGCCCGGTCATCACCCATGGTCATCAGGACGAACAGGGCTTCTTCTATGGAACTGACCCGGTCCATACGCTTGGCCATTAGGGGGGTAGATTTTTTATCCAGCACGATAAAATCGGCCTCCTTACCAACATCCAGCGACCCGATCAGATGATCCAGAGACAAAGCCCGCGCCCCACCCAAGGTGGCCAGATAGAAAGCCTGAAACGCGTTCAAAGAATAGCCCTTTAAGTGAGCCACCTTATAGGCCTCGCCCAATGTGGTCAGCATGGACAGGCTGGTCCCGGCCCCAACGTCAGTGCCGATGCTTAAATTTACCGGGTCAGGCCCACCCATGGCCGCGCCCAGATTAAACAGGCCACTGCCCAGAAACAGGTTGGATGTGGGACAATGAACGATGCCCGTCCCCCGGTCCCGCACATCCTGCCATTCGGCCGCTGTGAGGTGAATGGCATGACCGTACAGGCTATATTGCCCGGTCAGGCCATGGTGATTATAAACATCAAGATAGCCGCTCCTCTCGGGGAAAAGTTCCCCCGCCCAATTGACCTCTGCCTCATTTTCCGACAGATGGGACTGTACATACAGACGGTCAAATTCACCGCGCAACCTGCCCGCCATATCCAGCTGTTCCATACTGCAACAGGGGGCAAAACGGGGGGTCAGTGCGTAATGATTACGGCCTTTTTCATGCCAGCGTTCAATGAGCGCCTTTGACTGGTCATAGGCCAGTTGCGGCGTATCCAGCAAAGCCTCCGGGGCGTTACGATCCATCATCACCTTGCCGCCGATCATGCGCATATTGCGCTGTGTGGCGGCCTCGAACAAGGCATCAACCGACTGGGGATGCACGGTGCAATAGACGGCAGCGGTGGTTGTGCCCCGGCGCAATAATTCCTGACAGAAGAAATCTGCCATCGCGGCCGCATGCGCCCCATCGTCAAAGGCCTGTTCAGCAATGAAAGTATAATCATTGAGCCAATCCAGAAGCTGCTTACCGTAGGCTCCGATGATCTGCATCTGGGCATAATGGGTGTGGGCATCAATGAAGCCGGGCATGATGATATGGTCCGGATAATGCTCCACGGTCACATCCCTGTCCAAAACGGGGAGTAAGTTTGCCGACGCGCCGCTGGCCTGAATATGACCGTCCTGAATGATCAGCAAGCCATCCTCCTCATAGGTTACGCAATCGCTTTGCGGTGTCACAAATGGGTTGCCGGTGAACCACAGCAAGGACCCCCGGACGGCTTTTATTTTACCCTTCTTCATATGCTTTTTCCTAGCGGGACAGCGCATAAGACAGCGCCTTCAGACAGATGGCCACATTTTCAGGTCGCGCCGTATGCCCCATCAAGCCAATGCGCCAGGCCTTGCCAGCAAATGTGCCAAGCCCGGCCCCGATCTCAAGCCCATATTCCGACAGCAGGGCCGCACGCACCGCGCCATCGTCCTTGCCGTCCGGAATAGTGACCAGATTGAGCTGGGGCAATCTGACCGCCGGGTCAACCGGCAGGGACAGGCCAAGTTCCTCAAGACCTGCCACCAGATTTTCATCCTGAACACGGTGGCGGGTCCAGACCCGCTCCAACCCCTCTGCCTGTAACAACAGCAGAGATTCATAGAGGGC
>DRKK01000245.1 GCA_011051815.1 Sphingomonadales bacterium
ATACATGCAATGACGGGATTGCCAAAGCTTTTTTTTGACAAACCCTTTTGGGCGGGTTTATTCCGGTTTGTAAAATTTCAGGGTAAAGCGATCAGATTCGCCGATTTTAAGAAATTCAGCCCGCTTGTCGGTGAAGGGCAGGGAACCGCTGAGGGTCGGCGGCAGGGACCAGACGCCGCGCGGATGCTTCTTGCTGTCCGCAGGGTTTCTGTTGATGTCGCTTTCGGCGAGGAATTTAAAACCGGCTTTTTCTGCTATGCCGCGAAAATGGCTTTCATTGACATAACCATTTTTGCCCTTGGGGTCCGCGCTTTGGGGGATGCTTTCATCCCCAGCATGGTCGACGATGGACAGAATGCCGCCGGGTTTCAGCATGGCATAGATGGCCTTCACATGGTCCAGGGCCGGGGCATCATATATGATGAAACCATGGGCGCGAAAAACCATTACCATATCCACCTTGCCATAAGGCACGTTATCCACCTTTTCGGGAAAGTCTGATTTACTGCCTACCGGGATATATTTTCCCTTGTCTTTCAGAAAAGGTTCCAGAATCTCCCGGTACCATCCGCCCTGACCGCCGGGCCAGATTTCAACCACGGTCATATGCGGCTCAACCCCGATGAATTTCAGGGTTTCCCGGGGGTGACGGTATTTATCCCGCGCCATATGGCCATCCGACCGGTGACCATCTGTTAGAATACGCTCAAGTTTGGTCGTGGCCTGCGCACTCATCCGGTGGTCCGCAACGGTTTCGCTGGCGATTGAATTTGCGGCGGCACTAAAAAGCAGAAAAGATGTTGTAAAGGCGAACATCAGGGGATTTTTGATGGTTTTAATCATGGTGATCTATGTCTTACCTTTGTTGTGAATAGAAGCGCCCGGTTGTCAGGAAAAGCTGATTTTTCGGATTACAAAAGTATGATAGACATATTCTCAGACAATAAAATACACAAAAACTTGATCGGAATGTAGGAGAATGCTGGTATTGGACTATGCCAGCATTCTCCTATAAATTTTCCTTGTCGATTATTACTTATTAACCGCCACCGGCACCATCACATGTACCATGGGGGTGTTATCCCACATGACATAGGGCCCGCTGGCAAAGGGATCACGCGGCAGATCTTTGAGCATAGATTTTGGCATCAGCATCATCAGATGCGGCCCTTCCTGTACCCATACGCCACCGTCATTTGGGTCGGTCGCCGCGGGGTTGTCATTATTGACGAGGGCATCCCCCTGTAACATGTAGGAAAAGCCGATAACATCGGTTGAGAATGTTGTTCCATCCTTGGCTGCTTTCATCCAGGCCATCCAGACAGCATCATTACACATGGGGTGAACATCGCCTGGAATAAGGGCAACACCCGGCATGCAGGTCCAGCCATTTGAGCCTTTTCTCAGTATGGTTCCGTCCGCATCCATTACGGTTGCCTTGTCAGAGATAGAGGCTGGTGCGGCGGAGACGGCACGGGCTATTTTTGCTTCTTTCGTTTCTGCATTTCCGGCATAGGAAATTCCGGCAAGGCATAGGCTGAGAAGTGATGAAATTGTAAAAGTTATAAATTTGGTCATAACATTTCCTTTATAGGTTTGCTGTTGTTGCTTCGAAAACGATATTGGTTGGTGTGGTGGTGGCTATACGCACTGAGGAGAAACCCGCATCCTTTAGAACCTGCGTCAGCCTTTCTGGTCCCGCCTGTGCGCCGAGGCACAAGGCCACATCCTGCGAGCGGGATGTGGGCAGGCAGATCAGGGTAGAGGCCGCATAGAATACGCCGCCCAGGGGATGTAGATTATCCTCAATTTTGTCTCCGGCCATGGGTTCTACCACCATCAGGACCCCGCCGGGCTTTAAGCCCTCGCGAATATGGCGCGCAACGCCAACCGGGTCCCCCATGTCATGGAGAGCATCAAAAATACAGGCAAAATCAAAGCCATCATCTGTGGCAATATCTTTGGCGCCTATTTCTTCGAACTGAATGTTGTCAATGCCGGCATCGACGGCCTTGGCGCGGGCATCAACAATGGATGGGCCATGCAGGTCATAGCCATAGACTTTTGAATTGGGAAAGGTTTTTGCCATCAATACGGAGGAAGACCCGTGACCGCAGCCAATGTCGGCAATGGTGCCACCGGCATCCAGCTTCTCTTTGACACCATTCAGAGCTGGAATCCAGTTTTCGATCAGATTGGCCTCATAGCCGGGGCGGAAAAAGCGGTCCGTACCACAAAACTGGCACACATGCTGATCCCCCCATGGGCGGCCTTTGCCGCTTTTAAAAACATCCAGTGCCGTGTCATGTTCGGAAAATTGCGCCACAATAATCTGCAACAGGCCATGCATATTGGCAAGGCTGTTTTCATCGGCAAAGATGGCGGCCTGTTCCGGGCTTAAGTAGAATTGCTTGCTGTTGGCATCGTAGTTGACATAGCCATTGGCGGCATTGGCCGCCAGCATTTCCTGCAAATAGCGCGGATCAACCTTGGCAATATCCGCGATGTCCTGTGCGGTGCGCCGATTGCCGTCCGCCATCGCGCGGAAAACCCCTGATTGATCTCCGATATAAGACAGTAGAATGCTTAACGCCGCACTGGCATCGCCGACAATTTTTCCGGCGAGGGCCTCCAGCTTTGCCATGTTTAAATCTGTCATCTATATTTCCTTAAATATATAACCAATGGCCCAAAGAATATTGGACAATGTCTTGTTTAATTACGCGACTATTGGGATAAGGAACTGCCTATCAGTATATATTAAATTACTGAAATGTCTAGATTACGTGAAGGCCTAATAGGCTCGGTTGATACAGAAATCAACGATGTCGGTCATGGCTTTGCGGGTGGCATCATCGGGAAAGATGGCAAGAGCATCCTTGGCAATGGCACCGTAATGGCGGGCGCGCTCCACCGTATCGTGAAGGGCATTATGCCGGGTCATCAGGTCAATGGCCTTCTCAAGATCACCGTCTTTCTGATCCAGCTCTTCGATCGTGCGGCGCCAGAAATCACGTTCCGCCGTATCACCGCGCCGAAAGGCCAACACAATGGGCAGGGTTACCTTGCCTTCGCGAAAGTCATCGCCAACCGATTTGCCCAGCTTTTCCTGCTCGGCGGAGAAATCCAGCACATCGTCAATCAACTGAAAGACAATGCCCAGGTTTTTGCCGTAGCTTTTCAGGGCATCCTGTTTCGTGCCGGGTTTTTCGGCCACCACCGCGCCGATTTCACAGGCGGCGGCAAATAAGGCGGCTGTTTTGGCCACAATCACCTGCATATAGGCATCTTCAGTGGTGTCCATATCATTGGCGGTGGTCAGTTGCATGACCTCGCCCTCGGCAATGACAGAGGAGGCATTGGACAGAATGGCCAAGACCTCCAGAGAGCCATCGGCCACCATAAGTTCAAAGGACCGGCTGAACAGGAAATCGCCCACAAGGACGCTGGCCTTGTTGCCCCAAACGGCGTTCGCGGTCTCAAGGCCTCGCCTCAGGTCGCTTTCATCCACCACATCATCATGGAGCAGGGTTGCCGAATGGATAAATTCGACACAGGCCGCAAGTTCCGCATGACGTATCCCCTCGTAACCGCACATGCGGGACGCGGCAAGGGTCAGCATGGGCCGTAACCGTTTGCCACCGGACGCAATCAAATGCCCCGCAAGCTGCGGAATCAGGGCCACGGGGCTTTGCATCTTCTGAATGATGGTCTGATTCACCTTAACCATATCATCGGCCACAAGGGCGGTCAGGCGGGCCAATGCCGTCTCAGCCTTGGCCTGTTCTTCTTCGAATGATATGACAACGCCCATATGGCAAACCCTGTGCATCTGTGATTGAATAGTTTATTTCCTATGGCAAAATAGTCTTGCGGGGCTATAAAGGTCAAGATAACTTGGTGAAAGTAAGGGCTTTTTACAAAATACATTCAGGTGAGAGACGCGTGATAGAAATTTTTTCTACTGATAATAATGTTCTTATATCGCGGATATCTGCGCTTTTTGACGGGGCAGAGGTACCCTTTGTGGTGCTTGGTAATCATGCGAGCCTTTTGGGCGGCGGTATTATGGGCATCGGCCAACGGGTGATGGTGGAAGAAGAATATATCCCGGAGGCTCTGCGCCTGATTCGGGAAATTGGGATTGAGAGTGATGTGGATTTTGCAGCGGGGCTGGAATGAATGACGGCATGTGAGGGGATATCACAGGATGATTTCCTTGGCGGTGCTATCAGGCTCCATCAGCCTGCGGCGGGCTACCGCATCGGCACTGACACGGTTTTCCTTGCGGCCAGCATTGCTTACGACCGACAGGAACGTATTTTGGATATGGGGGCCGGTACCGGGGGCATTCTAAGCTGCCTCCTGTCGCGAACAGCGGCGCAGTTTGAGGATAATATTTTTCACGGCATAGAAATGCAACCCGAATTGCTGGCCCTTGCCCGGCGCAATGCTGCCGACAATGGCTTTGGGGACCATATTCGGTATTTCGCCGGGGATATTGTTCGTCCGCCTGCGGATTGCGAACCCAACAGCTATCACCATGTGGTGTCCAACCCGCCGTACTTAAAGAAAAACGGCGGCCCGGCATCCCCCTTTGAGACCAAGGCCATGGCCCATACGGTAAGTCATGTTCGGCTGGTGGAGTGGGTTCGTCTATGCCTGCGCATGTTGAAACCGCTGGGCCACCTGACCCTTGTCCACCGGGCCGACCGGCTGGATGACATCATCGCGGCCCTTCACGGCAAGGCCGGGGATATTATCATTTATCCGCTCTGGTCCGCCGGGGGTAAAGACGCCCGCCGGGTGATCATACAGGCCAGAAAGGGCAGTAAAGGCATTATTGCCTTGAAACCGGGCCTTATTGTGCATACATCAGAGGGAAACTTCACCCCTCAGGCTGAGGCCATCCTGCGCCACGGGGCGGGCCTCGATATAACCACTTAAAACAGAAGACAGAAAATATGCTGAAAAAGATCAAACAATTGCTGACCAAAATCCCCCTGCCTCTATTCCAGAATCCAGCCCCGGTGGTGGCCATACTACCGTTGGAAGGGGTGATCGGGTCAGGTAGCCGTTTTTCCAGCGCCTTAAATCTGGCTGGAATTGAAGAAAAAATTGATCAGGCCTTTGACGTTTATAATGTGAAAGCGGTGGCTTTGGCGGTTAATTCGCCCGGCGGCTCGCCAGTGCAGAGTGAGCTTATCATGCGCCGTATTCAGAAACTTTCGGAAGAAAAAGAAATCCCGGTCTATGCCTTTGCCGAGGATGTGGC
>DRKK01000246.1 GCA_011051815.1 Sphingomonadales bacterium
AGCAAGGAGATTTAGATTATGTCAGGACTACGTTACACGGAAGAATTTAGACGCGATGCGGTGGCTCAGGCCACGGAACGAGACTATTCAGTCCTTGAAGTCTCCCGACAACTGGAGATCAGCAGCAAGGCTAAGGGTGACCATCGGCTAATTGGTCTGTTAAAACAGGCGTGGTTGGAAAGCGGCTGTGTGTACGGCTATCGCAAGATGCATGATCGAATGCATAATGGGCGAGGCATGGGGTTTAACCGCAATCCGGTCTTCCGGACCCATGGTATGAAAATACAGCGCGGTCAGGATAGAGGCGCAGGAGGCACTGGATGCCTGATGCCCCCCAACCTTCAGCCCATCCCGGGTCGGCCTGATATGGTTCGCATGATGGATCATATAGCTCGCAAGCCACAACACCTTCTTCTCAAGAAGAGACAATATGGACATGTCGGATTCTGTCGCAATATATGAGGGGTCAGAAATAACCTTCTGGGTCATATGGTTTCCCTAAAACGCCCAAAGACCCCGGCCTCTTTAAATTTCTGCATTTCGTCTTCTGTAAAGCCAAATTCCGTTGTCAGCAGAGCGTTATGTTCGCCCAAAGCACAGCCCTTGAATTTGAATTCTTGGGGGCTTTCGGACATCTTGATCGCGCATCCAACCTGTTTAATGCCGTCCACTTCAACCACCATATTCCGGCTGAGCAACTGTTCATTCTGACAGGCCTCTGCTAGCGTGAGAACCGGCTCGACACAAGCATCCGCCGCCTTGAATAATGCCAGACATTCGGCGTAGGTCATACTTTTGAAACTTGCCGCGATCGCGCTTTTAAACACCTGTTGTTGCTCACGGTCGGGTGAAAAGGCCATATCCACAAGGTCCGGTCTTTCCAAGGCCGCACATAACGCCCGCTTGAATTTAGGCTCCAGCCCGCCGACGGAGAAATACCGCCCGTCACTGGTCTCATAGTAATCATAGAACTGACCGCCGTTTAACAATTCCTGCTCCGGGCCAGTTTCGACCCCGGCCCCCAGATAGCTGGATACCGGAATGGCATTCAGGGTAAAGGCGGCATCGGTCATGCTGATGTCAATATATTGGCCCTGCCCCGTATCCGTACGCTGAATTACCGCCGCCAGCAAGCCCGCGACCAGATGCAGGGAACCGCCTGCAAGGTCGGCAATCTGAATACCGGCCAGAACCGGGGCATGCCCCCGCCTGCGGCTATGGTCCTGAATACCGGCAAGAGCCAGATAATTATTGTCATGTCCTGCCCGGTCGCGGTAAGGGCCGGTCTGGCCATAACCGGTCAAGGAACAATATATCAGCCGGGGATTGACGGCTTTAAGGTCATCATACCCCAGCCCGAGTTTGCCCATAACGCCGGGGCGGAACTGCTCAACCACAATGTCATAATCCATCACCAGCCGTTTTATGATCCGGGCGACCTCCGGTTTTTTCAAATCCAGACCCAGTGATTTTTTCGATCGGTTAAGATAACGGTGAAGATAGGCACTATCGCCGTCTTTCGCCCCCATTTCCCGGGTAAGTTCCAAGCGGTCCGGGGCCTCCACCCGTAACACCTGCGCCCCGAGGTCCGCCAGCATCAGGGTGCCGAACGGCCCCGGCAACAGGGTCGAAAAATCCAGAATTTTCAGGGAAGAAAGTGCCGCCATAACCAAACCTCTTAAACGGATTATTTAATCAGCTCACGGCTGATAATTTCCTTCATGATTTCCGATGTGCCGCCATAAATGCGCTGGGCACGGGCATCAGCATATTCACGGGCAATTCGATATTCAGTCATATAGCCATAGCCGCCAAATAATTGCAAACATTCATCGGCCACAACACCCTGCAACTCCGTCGTATGGAGCTTGGCCATTGAGGCCGTCGCCGCATCCAATTTTCCCTCTGCCAACAGAAGAATGCCTTGATCAACAAAGGCCTTCTGCACCCGGATTTTTGTTGCCAGTTCGGCCAGCTTGAAGCGGGTATTCTGAAAATCCGCGATGCGCTTGCCAAAAGCGTTGCGTTCCTTGACATACTCAAGCGTAATATCCAGCATCCCCTCACAGGCCGCCTGCGCGCCAACGGCCAGTAACATTCTCTCCCGGGGGAGCTCCTGCATCATGGCGATGAAACCACCGTTCAGCGGCCCCAGCAGGGCCTCATCAGGCACGAACATATCCTCAAAAAATAATTCTGACGTATCCTGACAATGCATGCCAAGTTTTTCCAGTTTGCTTCCGCGAACGAACCCTTTTGTATCTGTCTCAACAAGGAATAATGACACACCCCGCGCCCCTGCCGCCGGGTCTGTTTTGCAGGCCAGAATGATAATATCGCAATGTTGGCCGTTGGAGATGAAAATCTTGCTGCCATTAATCAGATAACCGCCATCGTTTTTTTTGGCCGACGTCTTGATGTTTTTCAGGTCACTACCCGCGCCAGGTTCGGTCATGCCGATGGCCCCCACATATTCCCCGGTTGCCATTTTAGGTAGGTAAGACGCCTTTTGCGCCTCACGGCCCATATTCAGAATATAATGGGCCACAATGCCCGAATGAACCCCGATACCGCCGCCCGCAACCGCGCCAACACCCCGGCGGTAAAAAATATCCGCAATCAGGGCCGAAAATTCAAAGCCAACGCCGCAACCACCATAGTCTTCTGAAAT
>DRKK01000247.1 GCA_011051815.1 Sphingomonadales bacterium
CAACCCGAGCTTTGGCGGGGCCGGCAATACCGCCGCCATTTATATTCGTGGTATTGGCCAAAAAGAATTCCTGCCCACCGTTGACCCGGGGGTCGGACTTTATGTGGACGGCGTCTATATCGCCCGCTCCATCGGGGGCATATTGGACCTGATTGATGTAGAACGGGTGGAAGTCCTGAAAGGCCCGCAGGGGACACTTTTTGGCCGGAACACCATTGGCGGCGCCATCAGCATCACCACCAAAAAGCCCTCGGAAGAATTGGGTGGTAAAATTTCCGCAACTTACGGAACCGACAACCGCTTTGACCTCAAAGCTACTGTTGATCTGCCAATTTCGGAGACTTTTTTAAGTAAATTCTCCGTGGCTTATTTGAAACAGGACGGCTATGTCAAACGGGATGACGGCATCGACCTTGGCGACAAAGATGTCTTGTCTGGCCGGGCGTCCTTCCTGCTCACCCCCAATGAGGACCTTGAAATCAATTTTGCCATAGAAGGCAGCCGCAGCCGGGAAAACGGCCCGGCTCTGACCCTGATCGGCATTAACCTTGGCAACCCCATTGATCCGGACACGCCCCCCATGGCCGTAATCCATAATGTGGGGGCCAATCTGGCCGCTGGCGGCGGGCCAATCCCGTGCGCCATCCCCCCGGCCCCGCTTAACCTTGCCGTTCCGGGCTGCTATGACAATCGTTATGTCTATGATGGGGCGGAACGCACATCTGGAACGGCACCGGCTTTCTCAAATACCGATTTCTGGGCGGCGAATCTGAATATTGACTTGGATATAAATGAAAATATCTCCCTGCGCTCTATCACTGCCTACCGTAATCTGGATGCTCATTTTGCCCGGGACGGCGACCATTCCCCTTTCCGGGTTTCCCAGTTTGAGGATTTTCTGACCCAAGAGCAATTCACTCAGGAATTTCAGATTCTTGGTACTGCTCTGGATGAAAGGCTCAACTGGATTACCGGACTTTATTATTTCAAAGAAACCGGCGATAATGACAATGAACTGGATTTCACCGTATCCCGCTTCCGAAGCGGCGGCGCCTATGACAACCGGAGCCTGGCCGCTTTCGCGCAGGCAACCTATGACGCCACAGACCGCTTTCATATCACTGCCGGGGTGCGCTATACGGATGAGAAAAAGAAATTCAAACCGGACCAAATCATTCACCAGAATTATTTTGCCGGGTCCGGCCATCCCCAACTGGATGCCCCCTTTATGCAGGCCGGACAACGTGTTCTGCCCTTTTTGCAGAAAGAGCTGAGCTATAATAATTTTGACCCTTATCTGAATCTGTCTTTTGATATGACAGACGATCTGATGGTCTATGCCAGCTATTCAGAAGGCTTTAAATCCGGCGGCTTTTCCCAGCGGGTCTTCCCGCCGATTGTGGCGCCCTTTACCGCCCCGGCCGGCACCCCGGATATTGATCTGATTCCCACATTCCTGCCGGAATTTGTCCAGGTCTACGAGCTTGGCTTTAAATATTCCGGTATGGAAGGCAAGCTCCGCCTGAATGGGGCGGCCTTCTATACGGATTATTCCGACTTGCAGGTGCAGGTTTTCACCAGTGTTGCCCCAATCACCAAGAATGCCGGGGCCGCCACCATCAAGGGATTTGAGCTGGAAATGCAAGCCACACCCGCCGATGGCTGGTTCGTGGAAGCAGGGATCGGTTATCTGGATGCGGGCTATGACGCCATTGATTTCGCCACAACTTTTGTTGATATCAACAACCGTTTAGACCGGGTCTCAGACTGGACGCTTAGCGCCGCCATTTCCAAAGAGATTGTCCTGGGGAATAGTGGAACACTCACCCCACGGGTGGATTGGTCCTATCGTTCCGAATTTGAAAATGATGCTTTCAACACACCACAAATTCATCAGAATGGCTATAATCTGCTTAACGCAAATATTACCTGGGAAAATGCCGATGAAAATATGTCTGTGGTCGCAGGCGTGAAAAATCTGACGGATGAAAAATATCTCATCACCGGTATTATTGGCGATGCTTTTCAGTCCTATGAAGGCCTGTTTGACAGAGGACGGCAATGGTATGTAACGGCCCGTTTCAATTTTTAGCCATGCTGGATTCGCGAAAAGTAAAATTTTATGCTACAATTCTGTGAACATTGATTGTGAGTCATAAAATATGACGATGCCGCTTAAAAAATATGGCCTGTTTCAAACTACCGATGCAGATGAGGCGCGGGAAATTGTTAGCAAGGTATATTGCGATCATACTTTGAAGCCAAGCCATTCAGGATTGCTTGATGCCTGTCACAACCGGGCCAGGCTGTCATCGGTGTCGGTCAACTATATGCAATATGGTACGGACATACAGGTGGAACCGGGCTATCTGGGGCGGTTCTTCCTGTTCCAGCTTCCCATAGAAGGGGCCGCCCGTATCAGTGCGGATGACAAGGAATTCACCACAACAGTGGGCATGTCCTCCGCCATCAACCCCACTGATTATACCAAGATGCACTGGAATGAGGACTGCAAGAAACTGATGGTTCAGGTTCGGGCAGAAGCCATGGAGTCGCGCCTGTCCCGCCTGCTGATGCGGCCCATCGACAGGCCGATCATGTTCGATCCCTGCATTACCGCCGATGATAGTCTGGCCCATAACTGGTGGCGACAAATCAGGCATCTGATTGATGACCTTGACAATGGCCTTGACCCTTGGCGGTCCCAGAATATTCTGGAGGATATGGAACGCAACCTGTTGACCAGTCTGCTCTATTCCTTTCAGCATAACTATATGGACGCCCTGCAAGCACAAGAGGTTCAGGCCGCGCCAAAACATGTCAAGCTGGCCGAGGATTATATCCACGCCCATTTAAAAGATCCTCTGTCAATTGACGACCTTGTCACAGTTACCGGCGTCAGCCAACGGTCGGTGTTCGAGGGGTTCAAAAGCTTTCGCGGCACGACACCCATGAAATATGTGCTTCAATTACGACTTGAGAAAGTCCGGGGGGAATTGCTCACATCAGAACCGAACCGGACGGTCACGGATATTGCCCTCAAATGGGGTTTTAACCAGTTGGGCCGTTTTTCCGTATGCTATAAAAAAGTTTACGGCGAATCTCCCTCAGAGACACTCAGGAAATAAACCCCGCAAACTATTCAGATAATGCAGTTCCTGCTTATTTCATGCATCTTTTCAGGGTCTATGAAGGCTTCTGCGCTTTTCCTATTTGACTCTCTTCCCCGATTTATCATTATAAAATACGGGCAAAATAATGCCTGCTGCCAATATCCGTAAAATCTTTTGCTTGGCAAATGACGAAGAAATATTTATAGTGTACTTTTATAAGTAATTTACAATATAAAACATATTATACTTTCAAAATTTTATACCAGAGGTTTCAAAGATGACACATGCAACATTAACCAGCCTTGTGAGCGATATGGCCAGCGGTGCCATACGGGTTGTGGACCTTACCATACCGCTGAGCGAGGATACGCCAGTCATTGGCCTGCCGCCGGAATTTGAGCAATCCCCGGCCTTCAAACTGGAACAAATATCGCATTTTGACGATAAAGGTCCCGCATGGTACTGGAACAGCTTTTCCTGCGGCGAGCATACAGGCACCCATTTTGACGCGCCGGGCCACTGGGTCACGGGACAGGATTACGCCGATGGCTGTACGGACACCATCCCGCCCGCCAAGCTGGTCGCCCCGGCCAATGTGATTGACGTGAGCGCGGAATCCGCCGCAGACCCTGATTTTTTGCTGACCTCTGACAAGCTGAAAGAATGGGAAGCGGAACATGGCAAAATTGAACCGGGGACATGGGTGCTGATGCGCACCGACTGGAGCAAACGCTCCGCTGAAGATTTCCTCAATTATGCCGAAGACGGCCCCCATACCCCCGGCCCCTCGGTGGAATGTATGGAGTTCCTCGCCCATGAACGGGATATATTGGGATTTGGCGTTGAAACCGTTGGCACCGATGCGGGGCAGGCCTTTGCCTTTGACCCGGCCTTTCCGGCCCACCAATTGATGCATGGCAATAATAAATTCGGACTGGCATCTCTCGCCAATCTGGACCAGTTACCGCCCAAGGGCGCCGTGGTGATCGCCGCGCCCCTTAAAATCGTTCATGGCTCCGGCAGTCCTCTGCGCGTTATTGCCCTGACCGCGTAATCATGGCCGAACGTTCTTTCGCCAAAGAGGTAAAAAAGCTGCGTCTCGGCGCGGGGGAGGTATTCCATGGTGAGGGCATTCTGGCCGTCACCAAGGGGTTGCTCCAGTCCGGTGTCGCTTACGTTGGCGGCTATCAAGGTTCGCCTGTGTCCCACCTGATGGATGTTCTGGCCGATGGTCAGGAAATTCTTGAGGAGCTTGGCGTCCATTTTGAGGCCAATGGCAGTGAGGCTTCTGCTGCGGCCATGTTATCGGCTTCCATCAGCTATCCCCTGCGCGCGGCGGTCACATGGAAATCCACGGTTGGCACCAATGTGGCGTCCGATGCCCTGTCCAATCTGGCGTCCGCTGGCGTTATTGGCGGCACGGTGATCATCATTGGCGAAGATTACGGCGAGGGCGCCAGCATCATGCAGGAACGCTCCCACGCTTTCGCCATGAAGTCCCAGATGTGGTTGATCAACCCGCGCCCTAACCTTACAAAAATGGTTGATATGCTGGAAATGAGCTTTCAACTGTCAGAGATCAGCAACACGCCGGTATTTTATCAGATGCGCATCCGGGCCTGTCACCTGCATGGTCAGTTTGAGGCCAAAGACAATATCCGGCCCCGCTTTACGGTGGCCGATGCCTTGGCAAATCCCAACCGGGAAGCGGACAAGATTATCCTGCCGCCCTTTACCTTCCTGCATGAAAAGCAGAAGATGGAACAGCGTTGGCCCGCCGCCGTTAAATTCATCACCGACAATGGCCTGAATGAGGTCTTTGACGGACAAGAAAAAGACATCGGCATTATCCTTGAGGGCGGATTATACAATGTAGTGATCCGCGCCCTGCAAGCCCTTGATCTGGCCGACAGTTACGGCGAAACCCAAATTCCGCTCTATGTGATGAATGTGACCTATCCGCTGGTGGATGATGAACTGACCAACTTCGCCCGCACGAAAAAAGCCGTTCTGATGGTTGAGGAAGGTCAGCCCGACTATATCGAACAGGCCCTGAACAAGATTTTCAACACGGCCAACCTGACCTGCAAAATTTCCGGCAAAGACCATCTGCCGCCCGCCGGGGAGTATAGCGGACAGGTGGTTAAGGACGGCATCGCCGCCTTCCTGACAGCCCAAAAACCCGGTCTTTTGAAAGAAGCCCCGCAACCTGATCTCTCTCTTTCCTTGCCGGACTTAGACAAGGCCATCCCGCCGCGCCCACCCGGATTATGCACTGGATGCCCGGAACGCCCGTTTTTCGCCGCCATGAAAATGCTGGAGAAAGACTATGGCGAGATACATATCTCAGCAGACATTGGCTGCAATTCATTCGGCACTCTGCCGCCGTTTCAGATCGGCAATACTATTATGGGCTACGGCCTTGGCGGGGCCAGTTCCTCAGCCTTCAGCTCCGTACGCGGCAAGCGGGCCATTTCGATCATGGGCGACGGCGGTTTCTGGCACAATGGCCTGACCAGCGGCATCGCCAGCGCGGTTTATAACAACAGCGACAATGTATTTATCATTGTCGATAACGGCTATACGGCGGCCACAGGCGGTCAGTATATCCCCTCGTCTGCCCGGACCCTGAAACAGGATGAGCGCAAGGCCAGCATACAGGGCGCGGTGCAGGGGGTCGGGGTCAAATGGCTGCGGACCATGCGGTCTTACGACATTTCCGATGTGAAGGATTTGGTCCATGAGGCCATGACGTCCCATTACATCGGCCCTAAGGTTATAGTGATTGAAGGCGAATGTATGCTCAATCGCCAGCGCCGGGAAAAGCCGATCAAGGCCCGCAATATCACAGCGGGCAAACGCGAAGTGAAGACCCGCTTTTATGTGGAGAGTGAAACCTGTACCGGCGATCACGCCTGTATCCGCCTGTCCGGCTGTCCGTCCCTGACCATAAAACCGCCCGAGGATATATTGCGCGAAGATCCGGTGGCTTACGTTGATAACAGCTGTGTCGGGTGCGGGGTTTGCGGCGAGAATGTCCATGCC
>DRKK01000248.1 GCA_011051815.1 Sphingomonadales bacterium
CACTGGCCTGACAGGCCGATAAATCTGTTTTCAGATTCACGGGGGTATGTGCATCATGCGGAAGAAGATGTGATTCCTTTTTCCGAAACGCTGGCCGTCTTGCAGGATTTGGTTCGGGAAGGTAAAATCCGTCATTTCGGCCTGTCGAACGAAACGCCCTGGGGGGTGATGAAATGCCTGCACCATGCAGAGCAGGATGGCTTGCCCCGGGTACAATCCGTTCAGAATGCCTATAGCCTGTTGAACCGGCTGTATGAACATGGCTTGTCAGAGGTTTCCCTGCGGGAGGAGGTATCACTTCTGGCCTATTCCCCCATTGGCGGTGGATGTTTAAGCGGTAAATATCTGGATGGGGCTTTGCCTGAGGGAAGCCGTCAACAGCTTTTTCCCGATTTTGCCGACAGATATAAGAAACCTGGCGTGGACCCGGCGGTCCGTAAATATCAGGCCTTGGCAGAAAGGCATGGATTGAGTCTTATTCAGTTGGCGCATAAATTTGTTGACAGCCGTCCCTTTGTCGCCTCGTCAATTATTGGGGCGACGACCATGGACCAGCTTAGGGAAAATATGGCGGCCTTTGAGACAAAATGGAATGACGAGCTGGAGCGGGCAGTGAATGAGATTCATTTGGAAAACCCGGATCCTGCCCCCTGACCCTTACTGGAGAATATTATATGGAAAAAGCAATTTTTGCCGCAGGCTGTTTTTGGGGCGTGCAACTGGATTTTGACAGGCTTGACGGGGTTCTGTCAACCTGCGTGGGCTATATCGGGGGGCATGTGGAAGACCCAACCTATGAGGCGGTTTGCACCGGGCAGACACATCATGCCGAGGCCGTTGAGGTAACATTTGATCCTGACATTATCACTTATGCGGAATTACTGGATTTTTTCTGGCAAAGACATGATCCCACAACCCTGAACCGTCAGGGGCCGGACAGCGGTAGCCAGTATCGTTCGGCAATTTATTATCATACAGAGGCGCAGAAAATCATAGCAGAGCAGTCCCGAACCGAATGTGACGTGTCTGACCTGTGGCCTGATCCGATTGTTACAGAAATCACCGCCGCCGGGAAATTCTGGCCTGCGGAAGACTATCACCAGAAATATCTGGAAAAGCGCAATATAAAAATTTCCTGCCATTAGGGTCTGTGGACAATTAGGATCAGGGTGTTGGTTTGACCATAATGGCTCAATTTTAAGCAGGAGGACGCCGGACATACCAGTATATTCAAGGACGACTGCTGTAAAAGTGGGCCATTATGGCCAAATCCTGCGGACGATCCACATTTTATTACTGGACAGCGTTACAAAATGCTTGAAGTGAATGGCACTACGGCGCATTCTGTGCCTCGCCAGTGATAAAATGTGGATCGCCAACACCCTAAGCGTAATTGTCCACAGACCCTAGGGCTAACGTCAGTTTATAGATATTTTAACATCCGCCATATATAAATTGAGGAACGATCGATGCAGATGCTTTGGACCTGCGTAAAATGGCTGTGTTAGTGCGTATATTATAGATAATATTGGATAATTGCCTTGTTAACGAAACTGCTTAAACGCTTTTTTTCAAACTCCTCAAAAGGGGATATGCGAAAAACCGGTGCCTTGATGGGGACAAGTTTTGTGATGTTACTGGTTATTGTCAGCATAACAATACTGGTTGAGCGTATTGAGCGTAAGGATTTACACCAGCTAGAAAAGCTGGATTCATTTAAAACATTGCATATGATTAAATCAACTCTGGAGCGGGAGTTAAACGAATCACTTTTTCAGTTAGGGGCGATAGCGGCTTATATATCCGTAAACCCTGAAATAGAAGAAGAAGATTTTAATATCTTTTCCAGCAATCTCTTAAGCCAGAAATCGCACGTTCAGAGTATAGGGGCCGCACCAGACATGGTGGTGAAATATGTTTACCCCTATGAGGAAAATAAAAATGTTCTTGGGTTGGATTATCGTAAATTGGAAAAACAGAAATATTTGGCGTTTTTAGCCAAATCCACCGGACATCAGGTTCTGGCAGGGCCGCTTCGGTCGGTGCAGGGGTATGATGCATTAATTGCCCGGGCCCCGGTTTATCTGGCCGAAGGTGCGGCGGAAAATCCGGGGGGGAGTTTCTGGGGTATTGTATCTGTCGTGATTGATGCTAATGCTTTATTTAAGGATGCCGGCCTTGAAAGCAAGGGTTATGACATTGCTGTGCGGGGTCGTAATGGTGAGGGTCCAGAGGGGGACGTATTTTACGGAAATCCAGACGTGTTTGCCGGTGAACCTGCCTTATTGCCCATTCCGGTACCCAATGGGTCATGGCAAATCGCCGCTGTACCAAAGTTTTCCGCGCCGGCAGGTTCAGAGAAAATAATGCTGATCCGAATGATTGGCCTGTTTTTGAGCTTGTCTGTTATAACCTTTGCTACATTCCGTTTTCGATATTTAAAAGAACGAGAGGCGGAGAAGATAAAGCTGGAGGCGGCGTTGCTTGATGCGGAAAAAGCCAATCGGGCCAAGTCAGAATTTCTGGCCAATATGTCCCATGAGCTGCGTACGCCGTTGAATGCTATCATTGGCTTTTCAGATTTAATCTCCAGTGTTACACAAAATCAGCCGGGGACGGAAAAGATCGGTGAATATGCCGGTGATATTAATCAGAGCGGTCATCATCTTCTGGAAATCATCAATGAAATACTGGACCTTTCCAAGGTGGAGGCCGGTAATTTTTCGGCAACGATCGAGGATGTTTATATTCAGGATGTCTCGGAAAATGTATTGCGTATGATGCGTAATTCCATTGCCAAGGGCGAATTGACGGTCACCGATAATATGCCCGATGATTTGCCGCCTGTTCAGTCTGATGAGCGCATGGTTAAACAGATTTTCCTTAACCTGATGAGCAATGCGGTAAAATTCACCCCTGCGGCGGGTACAATAACCCTGTCAGCAGAAATAGCAGGCGACGGGCGGGTAAAGGTCATTCTGGCCGATACCGGTGTCGGGATGTCAGAAGAAGATCTGGTGGTGGCTTTGCAACCTTTTGGCCAGACGGATTCCTATCTGGTCCGCAGTCAACAGGGTACGGGCCTGGGCCTGCCATTGGTCAAGGCCTTTATGGAACTTCTTGACGGCGAATTCTATATTCAAAGTCAGGTTGGTGTGGGAACTGAAATTACCCTGATCTTTCCGGTAAATTAGGCCGTTTATTCATAAGGCCGCCTGAACATATGTTTTCTGATCAATCGGCCATAAAAGAATTCAAACAGGAA
>DRKK01000249.1 GCA_011051815.1 Sphingomonadales bacterium
AACCCTGCGGATGCAGCCTGGTCATGCTTTAAGACTTTTTTCAACAAAAGCCTTGAATGGAGTTGGTCATTCGAAAATATTGCCCATCATTTCAGTTTAGAGGATCTGTTACTGAAACACTGGGTTACTCAGTTTCCCGAAAAAATTCTCCAAGTTCCCTATGAACAACTGGTCCGCAATCCTGAAATCTGGATACCTAAAATACTTGCCCATTGTAATCTGGACATTGAGAAAAACGTTTATTCATTCCACAAAACAAAAAGGGCTATTACAACCGCAAGCGTCGAACAGGTACGCCGTCCCATGACACAAACATCTATCAATTCCTCAGACAGATATATGCAACATATGACCCCTTTTCTGAGCAACTACAATAAATAACCTCTGATATTTCTCAGTCGTTTTACCAATTACAAACAAAAAAGATCTGTATTACCGCCGGTGGCCACCGTGTTGATAGTCAGGGTTTTTTCGGTGGCAAAACGGAACATATAACGTGGGCCGCCTGCCTTGGGGCCAGTTCCGGATAATCCTTGCCCGCCAAAGGGTTGTACGCCAACCACGGCCCCGACAATATTCCGGTTAACATAGGTATTACCCACGTCCAGCTTTTGAAAAATCGCCTGCGCCGCCCCCTCTATCCGGCTGTGAACCCCAAGGGTCAGGCCAAAACCGGTGGCGCGGATTTGTGCCAATACGGCATCCAAATCCCGGGCCTCATAGCGTATGATATGCAATATGGGGCCGAAAACTTCCTTGGTTAACTGGTCCAGTGATGTGATTTCATAAATACGCGGGGCAAAAAAGGTGCCGTCCTTGCAGGAGGCCGTCATCTCAACCTCGGCCAGTTTCACGGCTTCGCCGTCCATTCTGGCCCCATGATCCAGCAACATTTGCCGCGCCCGTACGTCGATCACCGGCCCCACATCGGTGGATAATTTCATGGGATCCCCTATAGTCAGGCAGGCCACAGCCCCGGTGAGCATCTCAATAATCCTGTCGGCCACATCTGCCTGAAGATATAAGACGCGCAGCGCCGAACATCGTTGCCCAGCGGATTGAAAGGCAGAGGAAATCACATCATCCACCACTTGCTCCGGCAGGGCGGTGCTGTCCACAATCATCACATTCTGGCCGCCGGTTTCGGCAATCAAAGGAACGATGGCCCCGTCCCGGCCCGCCAGACTGCGGTTGATATTCTTGGCGGTTTCCGTGGAACCGGTAAAGGCCACGCCGCTAATCCGCTCATCCGACACCAGTTTGGCCCCGACATCCCCGGCCCCCGGTAGCAGGTGAAGTATGTCCCCCGGCACCCCGGCTTTGTGAAGTATTTTCACCGCTTCCGCCCCGATAACCGGGGTCTGTTCGGCGGGCTTGGCGAAGACCGCATTGCCCGCCGCCAGTGCCGCCGCGATTTGCCCGACAAAAATAGCCAACGGAAAATTCCACGGGCTGATACAGAGGAACGTCCCCCGCCCATGAAGGGACAGTTGATTATCCTCCCCGGTACAGCCCGGCAGAATAAGGGGCTGGTCAAAATTCTGCCGGGCCTGCACAGCGTAATAGCGCAGGAAATCAACGGCCTCGCGCACCTCGGACAAGCTGTCCCCTATGGTCCGTCCGGCCTCGACCGTGATAATACCCATCAGGCGCGCCCGCGCGTCTTCCATCAAATCAGCGGCCTGTTCCAGTATTTCCGCCCGGGCCAGCCCGCCAAGGCGGTCCCATGACTTTTGTGCGGCTGAGGCCTTATCCAGAGCAAGGTCAATATCCGCATCTGTGGCGGCGGCGACCTTGCCAATGGGCTTCAGACTGGCCGGATTAATCACATCTTCCGTGGGATATCCCGTGACCTCCTCACCACCAATGATTGGCCCCGCATAGTGGTTTTCTCCGGCTGCCTTGATCATTTTCGTGCGCAATTTAGCCACCTCATCCGGGTCGTCAAGGTCAAGGCCCATGGCATTGCGGCGCGGGGCAAATTCCCGGCCCGATGCGGATAATATATCCACCGGCAGGGGAATTTTATCATGGCGGCGGGGGCTTGCCGCCTCAACCAGTTCGATGGTATCCTGCATCAATTCCTCCACGGCAATATTCTTGTCCATAAAACGATTGACAAAGGAGCTGTTGGCCCCGTTTTCCAGCAAACGCCGCACCAGATAGGGCAGCAAATCCTTATGGGCGCCCACCGGGGCATATACCCGCATATTCACTGGTGGCGAGGTCATATCCTGTAGCTGATCATAGAGCAGATGGCCCATACCGTGGAGCCGCTGAAACTCGAAATCACGGCGATCCCCCGCCAATTCCAGCACCAGCGCCACCGTATAGGCATTATGGGTGGCAAATTGGGGGTACAGCACATCCCGCGCCGCCATCATCCGTTCGGCACAAATCTGATAGCTCAGGTCGGTGGAGGGCTTGCGGGTATAGACTGGATAATCAGGCAGCCCCATTTCCTGAGCATGCTTGATCTCACTGTCCCAATAGGCCCCCTTGACCAGACGAACCATAAATTTACGGTTCAGATCACGGCCCAAAGCAATCAACCAGTCAAAGACATAAGGCGAGCGCTTCTGATAGGCCTGGACCACAATGCCAAGGCCGTCCCAATTCGCCAGCTCCCTATCCCGGGCCAATGCCGCGAATATATCCAGCGAAATATCCAGCCGCGCGGCCTCCTCCGCATCAATGGTAAAGCCAAGCCCCTGCGCTTTGGCCAACAGGGCAAGACGGCGCACCCTTGGGTACATATCCGCCATTACCGTCTCCACTTGGGCAAATTCATAGCGGGGATGCAGGGCCGAAAATTTCACCGAAATACCGGGAGCTTCATAGACATTATCCTTGTCGTTATCTGCGCCGATCTTCTCGATCGCCAGTTGATAGGCATCAAAATATTGGGCCGCATCGGCCAATGTCCGCGCGCCCTCACCCAGCATATCAAAGGAAAACCTGGTTTCCGGGCGGTTTTCCTGTCGGCCCCGTTTCGCCGCTTCCTCTATGGTGCGGCCCAGAACATACTGCCCGCCCATGATGCGCATGGCCTGCATCACGGCGCTGCGGATTAGTGGTTCGCCGGATTTTGCCACCAGACGCTTCATCCAGCCGGAAAAATTCTCTGTCACATCACCGCCCAAACTGATTACCTGTCCGGTCATCATCAACCCCCATGTGGAGGCATTAACGAACAGGGACTCGGATTTGCCCTTATGATCGGACCAGTTACCGGATTTTATTTTCTCGGCAATGAGCCTGTCTGCTGTCCAGCCATCGGGTACCCGGAGCAAGGCCTCTGCCAGACACATGAGCGCCACCCCTTCCCGATTGGACAGGCCAAATTCCTGCAGGAAAAAATCCATCGTACCCTGCCCGTCACTCTTGGTGCGGGACAGCCTCACCAGATCACGGGCCGAGGTTACAATTCGCATACGGGCGTCATCGGACAAGCCGGATGTTTCCAACATATGGGAAATGGCTTGTTCCTCATCGGCATGGGTCATGGCGCGTATTTTTTTACGGATTTCAGCAAGTCTGGTCGAAGAAGGCATGTTAGATTCCAACTATTGTTAACTTTATATGCTATAAAAATAGCATAATAATAGTAGAATATCTCGCCTTTTTAGGATTTATAACAATATAAAATCTACAAAAATGACTAAATTATAGTTTTTTATATAAAACTAACATTCAACCACATTCACCGCCAAACCGCCCTTGGAGGTTTCTTTATAGGTGACTTTCATGTCTTCGCCGGTCTGGCGCATGGTTTCAATAACCTTGTCCAGAGACACCATATGCTTGCCGTCCCCGCGCAGGGCTAGGCGGCTGGCATCAATGGCCTTTACCGCGCCCATGGCATTGCGTTCAATACACGGCACCTGTACCAGTCCGCCGATGGGATCACAGGTCAGGCCAAGGTTATGTTCCATGCCGATTTCCGCCGCATTTTCCACCTGTTCCACGGTGCCGCCCATGACCGCCGTCAAGGCCCCTGCCGCCATGGAGCAGGCCACGCCCACCTCGCCCTGACAACCGACCTCAGCCCCGGAAATAGAGGCATTCTTCTTATAGAGCGAGCCAATGGCCGCCGCCGTTGACAGAAAGTCATAAATACCGTCTCGGCCTGCGCGATTATAGAAACGGTCGAAATAGCGCAAAACCGCCGGTATGATGCCCGCCGCACCGTTGGTTGGGGCGGTAACGACCCGGCCCCCTGCGGCATTTTCCTCATTCACCGCCAAGGCCCACAGGTTAATCCAGTCAAGGATTACGGTAGGATCACAGAGCTGGCGCTCCTGACTGGAACGCAAGTCCTCATAATGCTGAGCGGCGCGCCGTTCCACATCAAGACCACCGGGCAGGATACCACGGGCCTGACAGCCCCGGTCAATACAGCCCTCCATCGCCTGCCAGATTACATCCATGCCCGACTGCAAATCTGCCGCCGTAATCAGAGCCAGTTCATTGGCCCGCATCAGGTCCGCTATATTCAGGTCATTCTGTTCACACAGGTCAAGCAATTCATCGCCTGATCCAAAAGGATAGGGGACGGGCGCCTGTGCCGCATCCGGTTGATTTTTGCCCATCTCGGCCTCTGACAGAACAAAACCGCCGCCTACGGAATAATAATTATCCCGTGACAGTAATGTACCTTTGCCATCAAACGCCTGAAACCCCATGCCATTGGTGTGATAGGGCAATAATCCTGCCATCAGGAAGGGCATATCCGATGCCGGGTCAAAAGAGATCGTTTTCTCCTGTAACAGATTAATTGTCCC